>JAWXCO010000108.1:0-70543 GCA_034408705.1 Bacteroidota bacterium | reverse complement strand
TCTTCTGTTGCCATCGGTCATTATACCCAATCTCCTAATATTCGCATACTCAAAAAAACACAATAAAAATCTTTTAGCTCAGCCCCAGCGGGGCGTTATGCCAGTAGCTGCAAAAATAATTCAAAGAAACCCCGAGCCCCGTAGGGGCGACATGTTAATGCTGCATCATCAATTAACTCTCTGCCGCATCTTCCTGGGGTACAGCAGCTGTTTGTTTCACTCCCGCCAGCTTGACATCAAAATCCTTCCAGGCCTTATTCATATCACCCGTTATTTCAATCTTACCCTGGTTGATCAATTCTTTCATCCGCCACATGATAAATATATCTCCGGTTTTTATTTTCATACGGTGAAGAGTATTGCTCAATACCCGGGTCGCTTTCTGCCATTCCCCGGTTATATTTTTTAAAATTTCCGCATCATAAAAAGTCTCTTCTTTACCGGCAATCTTTTTTCCGCCTTCCAGAATCCGTACTACCGCATTCTCTTCTGCGATCTTTCTCCATTCATCCGGATCGATCTCAAATTCACTTAAGGTGACAGGCCGGGCCAGTTTTTTGGCTTTTACAAATTCTTTTGCTTGTATTTCGTGCAGCCAGGAAGGATAAAATATCTGTCCCTTCTCATTGATAAAAGGAAGATTATTCAGGTATAATACCATCACTCTTCCCTGATAATCCCTGAATTGGGGCATCAGCCAAAAATAACCAGTCACATCATGCTGGTTCTGTCCCATCCATATCCATAATTCTTCTTCCGGATTGGCATCAAGTTTTTCTTTTAATTGCTTCACCGTTTCGCGGTCATCAAAACCTTGCCTACCGGCAGGAAGGCTTCCGACCAGGTTTTCGCTATAAGGAGAACCCTGCGACAAATTTCTCCACCAATCCAGCCGGGCCAGCCAGCCTTCATCTGTTTCAATACCTGCTATAGGCCCTACAGCAAAATCATCCCGGATCTGCATCACTTCACCGGCAAGTATCTCATCCAACTCAATAACCTGTTGCATCAGGTCCACCTCACTCTGGTTAAAAACAATATGTATCATTTTGATGTCGTATTAATGGGTTGAGCTATATAATATACACAGGTCGTAAAAAAATTACGTACAAATGGGATGGCTTTGATAAGGATGAATTGTGTTCTCGGTTTCCAGCCAAACTTCCATTCATATATCGGGTTAATAAAGTAATGCCGGTTATACGGTAACCGATAGCCTAGTTTTTTAGAGATCCGCACAAACCGTTCAATACTGATCCTGGTTTCCCTGATCTCCATCATCTCCGGTACATTCTCCTTGTTGCGGGTCAATATCCATCTGTAAATGACCCTGGGCAACAAGTGGATATAAGGCAACCTCGAAATCTTTGATTTACAGATCTGCTGATGTCCCCCAAACGGCATATACCAGGGTGGAAAGCCATAAAAAACGATACCTCCTTCTTTAAGGAAGTTCTTAATCCAACTGATGAGCTTTGCCTGGTCGTGAATATGTTCAATCACATCTTTCAACACAATAATATCAAACAGTCCGTTGAAATCCTTCTCAACATCTACTTTATAAATATCTTTTATCACAAATTTCAATCTTCCTGCAGCAATATCTTCCGGTAGATAACTTTGGGCGTTTTCAATCCTGGATGCATCCATCTCCACGCCCACTCCTACGCATCCTTTATTAATAAAGGCTTTCAATACGCCCCCTTCACCGCAACCAATTTCCAATACACGCATACCGGGTTTCACCGGAAATTTTTCTTCAATAAAAGGAATCACATACTTCTCAGCATTCAACACCTGGATGTCAAAGTAACGTTTCCTGTCTGCATGAAATTCAAACACTGTATAATTAAGAATTAGTAATTAAGAATTTCCTGTCCCTTTCGAAGAGTTTAATATAGCAGTCTGTATTTTAATAATCTCTTCGCAATCACTGATAAAAGACTCCGCCAATTTTTTCTCCACTATTGCACTGTCCTTTAATAGCCTGAGCCAGTATCTTGCCTCTCTTGCTTCGCGGTAAGCAATTTGTAGCTTATTAATAAAGTCCTTCCTGGAAAAGCCACCCACCGCCTCCTCGGTATTGGCACCAACAGATGTTCCGCTGTTCAGCAACTGAGAACAAAGCCCACTGTCAACTTTTTTCTTTCGCAAATGAAGATATAGCTTCAAAATACGCAAGCCAAAATTATATGTCTTAGTAAGGATAATGTTTTCCTGGTTCAAGGAATTATTGACTATTAATTTCCAACCGGAGCATCCAGCTCCACTTTCAAATTATTAATAATAAACTCCTGCCGGTCCGGTGTATTCTTTCCCATATAATATTCCAACAGTTGCTGTATATGTTCTCCCTCTTCTACCCGCATCAGTTGTTTCCGCATACCGCTGCCAATAAACTGGCCGAACTCATCAGGGCTGATTTCTCCCAACCCTTTGAACCGGGTTACTTCCGGCTTGGTCCCCAATTTCTTCATCGCTTCCTGTTTCTCCTTTTCACTAAAACAATAAATGGTTTCCTGTTTATTCCGCACCCGGAATAAAGGTGTTTCCAATACATACACTTTTTCATGTTTCACCAGGTCAGGAAAGAATTGCAGGAAAAAGGTCATTAATAATAATCGGATATGCATACCATCGACATCGGCATCGGTAGCTATTACCACATTATTAAAACGAAGTTCTTCCAATCCTTCTTCGATATTCAAGGCATGTTGCAATAAATTGAATTCTTCATTTTCATAAACTACTTTCTTGGTCAGGCCAAAACAATTCAAGGGTTTACCCCGCAGACTGAATACCGCCTGTGTTTCCACATTCCGGGCTTTGGTAATCGAACCACTGGCACTATCCCCTTCAGTAATAAAGATGGTCGTTTCTTTTTGCTTCGCTACAAACAGTTCTTTTCCTTTTGCCGGCGCCTCATCATTCAGGTGAAAACGGCAATCCCGCAATTTTTTATTATGCAGGTTTGCTTTCTTAGCCCTTTCATTCGCCAGCTTACGAATACCGGATAATTCTTTGCGTTCCCTTTCACTTTGTTCGATCCGTTTTTTTAACGCATCAGCGGTCGCCGGGTTTTTATGCAGGTAATTGTCCAGTTCTTTTCCCAGGAAATCCATCATGAACTGCCGCATACTCTGTCCTTCGGGTTCAATATTTATAGAACCGAGTTTAGTCTTTGTCTGTGATTCAAAAACCGGCTCTACCACCCGCACCGATACGGCCGCTACAATACCTGTTCGTATATCCGATGCATCATAATCTTTCTTAAAGAAATCCCGGATGGTCTTTACATAGGCTTCCCGGAATGCCTGCTGATGGGTACCTCCCTGAGTGGTATGCTGGCCATTGACAAAACTGTAAATATCTTCCCCATATTCGTTGGTATGGGAAAGGGCCATCTCAATATCGTTGCCACTTAAATGTATGATGGGGTAACGGATCTCATCCTCGTTCGTCTTGCGTTGTAAGAGGTCGAGCAAACCGTTTTTGCTAAGAAAACTTTTGCCGTTGAAAAGAATCTTAAGTCCTGCATTGAGGAAACAATAATTCCAAATCTGATTTTCTAAAAACTCGGGAAGAAATTTAAAATTCAGGAATACCGTTTCATCCGGAACAAAACTCACCAGGGTACCATTCTGTTCCGTTGTCTTTGCTTCTTTATGTTCTTTTATCAATACACCTCTTTCAAATTCTGCAGTTTTTTCTTTTCCTTCCCTAACGGCTGTCACTTTAAAATAATGACTCAACGCATTCACCGCCTTGGTTCCCACTCCATTTAAACCCACGGATTTCTGAAAGGCCTTGCTATCGTATTTGGCGCCCGTATTGATTTTACTAACCACATCCACGACTTTTCCCAGCGGAATACCCCGGCCATAATCCCGAACGGTCACGGTCTTGCCTTCAATGGTCAGTTCAACCGTTTTGCCATAGCCCATTGTGTATTCATCAATACAATTGTCCATCACTTCCTTCACCAGTACATAAATACCATCATCGGGAGAAGCTCCATCGCCCAATTTACCGATATACATCCCCGGGCGCAGACGGATATGCTCTTTCCAGTCGAGGGATTTTATACTGTCCTCATCGTAATTAAAAAGGCTGGTTTCTTTTTCTTTTGCCATGTTTCTTGCGAGGCGAAGCCGAAGCAATCTCCCCGATTCATTTATAGGTTATCAGAATTTCTTTTTAGCCATCGTTCGGCCTGCCTGCCGTCAGGTAGGTTCTTTGGTCATCTTTGTTGCTTCGCACCCGATAGCTATCGGGTCTTCAACGTTCCATTCATTATTCAACTCAACTTACCCCAACATTATTTTTACAATCAGAGACCCTGCACCCCTTCTCCTCAAGGAGAGGGAATTGGAAACACGGTAAAATCGCTTCTTAGCAGGGTGAGGTCTGATTGAGCCCCACAAAAAACCTCCTCATCCTTCGGTAAACTCAGGAGGGAGGCATTGGTTGGTGCTGGGCAAATATAACAAAACCCACCCTGCCTTTGGGATTGGTAGTTATTCACAAGTGGGGAAAATTGTATTCGCCTGGTAATCATTTCTCACTTGCAAATCCCGAATTTGATTGATTCCGTATGTGTAGTTATAATGTAACCTGAAACCATACAGTTTGAATAAAAAATCAATTCCCTGCTTATTAGCACCCTAAACTTTATACCATCAACCTTACTACCGGCACCGATACCGATGCTGCTACTCACACGAATAAAGTGAAAGGCTTCACCGTTGGCATAGGTTTCTAATTCGTCATCCGTTTCCTTCACTATACGACCCGTCTTGTTTTAAATGAGACGGGTCATTTTATTTGCAGACTTTAAAAAACACAGTATTTTTATTTATGCCCGCACCTGACTATGCCACAACACATCCCAAAACGCGGAAGCAATGGCGGCAATGGCTGGAAAAAAATCAGCAGCATTCTCGCGGCATATGGTTCATTTATTTTAAAAAAGAAACTGGTAAACCAAGGGTTAGTTATGATGAGGCAGTGGAAGAAGCTCTATGTTTTGGCTGGATCGACAGTTTGCCGCGTAAACTGGATGCGGAAAGAACTATGTTGAAATTCACACCCCGTAAACCTAAAAGCGTTTGGAGCAAATTAAATAAAACCAGAATTGAAAGACTTATTGCCGGGCAGCAAATGCAAGCTGCCGGCCTCGCTGCTGTCAGGCTGGCCCAACAAAACGGAAGCTGGGATACATTAAATTCCAGCGATACAGCTGCAGATAAGAATGAACTCCCGGATGATCTTGGAAAACTTCTGGCCAGGAATAAAAAAGCAAAAGAAAATTTTCAACAATTCTCTGTAAGTGTTCGCCGCCAGCTCCTATCCTGGATCGACAGTGCGAAAAGACCAGAAACAAGAGCTGCAAGAATAAAGCAAACTGTGTTGATGGCGGGTGCCAATAAAAAGCCCGGTGCAACCGGGTTTAAACTGTGATAACTCAGTGACTCGAACCCCGGAACTACTGATTAAGAGTCAATAGCTCTAACGAGCCGAGATAAAGAGTCATTCATTATAGATTTATATAAGTGTGGAATGGCAGTTTTAAATTAGAATAAACTAATTATCAGAGATGTCAAATAGCTGGAAACAATTCACGAAACGAATTCCCATCAAAGCATCAGCAAAAGCTATTTACGATGCATGGACAACACAGCAGGGACTGGAAACCTGATTTCTCCGTCTCGCCCAATTCACTATGGCGGATGGTATTGCACGCCAAAAAAAAGTCCGGTAGAAAATGGTGACAAATACAAATGTCTTTGGTTTGGCTATGATGACACGACAGTAGAAGAAAAAGAAATACGCTCGGCGAATGGTTGGGATCAACTACAATTCAGTTTCTCCGGTGGCTGTATTGCTACGGTTACTATCCAACAGCAGGACGGGGAAAACATCTGCCAGCTGGAACAGGATATGCCTATGGAAGATACCAGGGAGCAACAACAATTTTATATCGATTGCGGTAATGGCTGGGGCTTTTACCTGGTCAACCTGAAATCGGTTCTGGAAGGAGGGTTGTACCTTAGGAATAAGAATATAAATTTGAAGGGAATGGTCAATGCCTGAGGGGTTTGTTGAGGGTTCGTCCCTGATTTTTCCCCATTCATCAAAACATAATTTCCGGTATAGAAAATCGTCGTAACTTATATTTCTAAAATTTCAGCTATGAAGAAAAAAATAGTAGTGGCCGCTCTGTTAATAGCAAGCGTTACGGCTGTTAGTTTTGCCAGCTTTAACAATAATAAGAAAAAAGCAGGTCTTGAAAAAAAGGCGGAGCTAAAGAAAAAAAATTGCAGCCACATTTGCCCTTTTAGCTAAACTGTTCGTCAGAAGTGTGCACCTCCTACCCCTTGCTGACGCAAGCGGCAGGAGGTTTTTTAATGCCACCTGTAACATTTAGCTTGTGAAGGCATTCAAAAGTTGATACTTTCAGAAAATGAAAAAGATAACAGCCCTGTTCTTCATTTCATTACTGACTATCCGGCAATGCCTGGCTTGTACCACTTTCTTTATCCAACAAAATGGCGAAATGGTATTTGGCCGCAACTATGACTGGGTGACCGGCAATGGGATGGTATGTACCAATCAAAAAGGCCTGTCAAAAACCTCCGATAAAACAGCAGATGGCACCACCATCAGTTGGGTATCGCTGTATGCCAGCATCACCTTTAATCAATATGGAAAAGAATTCCCGACCGGTGGAATGAATGAAAAAGGATTAGTGGTGGAACAGATGTGGCTGGATAATACAAGGTATCCCACTGCTGATAGCCGACCTGCCTTGGATGTTTTGCAATGGATACAATACCAGCTGGACAACTGCAGCAGCGTGGATGAATTGATCGCTACTGATAACGAATTACGCATCGCTTCCAGGGGATCTGCACCCCTGCATTACCTGGCCGCCGATGCAACAGGCAATGCCGCCACTATCGAATTTCTCGACGGCAAAATGATGGTACATAAAAGCGCTGATCTTCCTTTCCCCGTATTGACCAATGACGCTTACTCTTCTTCATTGGCGCAGACAAAAAAGGCAATAGAATCTCCGGGTGATAATGACCTCTCATTTGCCAGTAATTCCATTGACCGCTTTGCCAAAGCTTGTTCAATGGTCAAAAAAATTCAACAGGGCGCTATCAATACCCCCGCGATCGATTATTCATTTCAGGTCCTGGATAAAGTGGCACAAGGTTCTCATACCAAATGGAGCATCGTATACGACATCAGTAATAAAATGATTCACTTCAAAACCCTTGGCTATTCCAATGTAAAAAATATATCGTTTTCCGCCTTCGATTTCAACTGCAGGAACAGTTCGAAAATTTGGGATATGAACCAGGCAGGCAGTGGCAATATTTCTTCTTTATTTCGTGATTTTTCACTTGAAATAAACAGGCTCCTCGTCAATAGGTCATGTGAAGAAAGTGCCAGTCAAATTACAATTAGTAAAGAAGGAAGACAACAAACCTGGCAATATGCAGGTACCATTTCCTGTTTAAAGCCTGTCGATTTGCGTTAAATTAAAAATAGCAACATTTCTTATAAATAATTGAAGATCAATTTATAGCATTGTTATAAATAGAAAAAACTGGCCACTACCATAAAAATGATATCCTGCAAATACGCCAAATCCTTAATTTTGACTTGTTCTGCTAAACCCATCAGATTCCATCATTATCAACTGTTGTGAGTACCCGTTCAATGCTCCATGTATTAGCCGGGGAAATAGAATTAAAAGAATAGAAAAAGGAGGTGATATGTACACGTATGATTTGCTGGAAACCGGTTGTTACTACCTGGTAAAACAAAAAGAAGATTCCCCCATTACCATGATTAAAGTGGCCGTAGAATCAGACCATTGCCTGTTTGTCCAGCGCTTTGATGAGCCTATGGAGACCGAATGGAAGTTGAAAAAAGATACCTTGCATGACATTATCGAATGCCTGAGTGATGAAGCTGTAAAAGCATGGGAAACCCATTATCTCAATAATGAGGATGCCTTTTATGAAGGCGGAGGAGACGAATAGATAGTTTATAGTTCGCGGTTTTCAGTTCATAGTTCTTACAGCGCTAATTTTACCAACACATGGAAATGTTTAGTTTTAATAAACTTTGAACTAAGAACTTCAAACCTGGAACTGGCTCCGTTCATACAAATTCCCCCAAAGGCTGCCTGAAAAAAGTTATTTTAGCCATAGCTGCCTATTGCAGTGTATTATTAATTTCTTTTTATGGTTAATATTTTAAGCGCCAAATGTTGCTCTTTCGCCATTGCCATTTTTTTTTCAACCAGTTTACTTGCCCAGCCTGCACCGGCTACCAACGAGGATAATCTTGCGACCGATTACCTGACAAAGGATTTTCATGCCGGCCGAAGGGCTGCTCTCCGGGAGGCAATGCCCGCTAATTCTGTCATGGTCGTCTTTGCCTACCCTACCCGTACGTTCTCCAACGATGTCGAATATCTCTATCACCCCAACCCCGATCTGTATTATTTCAGCGGGTATAAAGAGCCGCATTCATTGCTACTGGTTTTTAAAGAAGAGCAAACCGATTCATTGGGTAATAAATACAATGAATTGCTTTTTGCCCAGAAAAGAAATGCACAGGCAGAACAGTGGACGGGAAAACGTCTGGGTACTGAAGGCGTGAAAGAGAAACTGGGTATCAACAGCGTGTATAATGGAATTGAGTTCAAAAAATTTAGTATCGACTTTTCAAAATTTACTAAAATCATTTATAATAAGTTCCCGGTCGATGTTCCCAACGGCTTTGACAGTGCTGACCTCTACGACCTGATCCAGCAGTTCAGGCAAAAATCAGCCATGCCGGAACAAATGTCCATGCAGAACAGGTTTGATACCAAACTCTATCACGACCTGACCGCCACCCTGCGGCAGATCAAAACATCGGAAGAAATCAGCCTGATCCGTAAAGCAGTGGAAATATCTTGCCAGGGGCAAAACGAAGTGATGAAAGCCCTGCATCCCAATATGTCGGAACTGGAGATACAGGGATTGCATGAGTATGTACATAAAAAAAATGGCGCTGAGGGCGTGGGATATGGTTCTATTGTTGGCTCCGGTGAAAATGGATGCATCCTTCACTATATGGAGAATACCAAAACGAAGATCGGCAACCAGATGATTCTGATGGATGTGGGTGCAGAGTACCATGGCTATACAGCTGATGTTACGAGAACAGTTCCCGCAGACGGAAAGTTTACAGGCGAAGAGAAGATCATTTACCAATTAGTATACGATGCACAAGAAGCGGCTTTCAAAACACTAAGGGACGGATCCAAATGGGCCGATGCGAACGAAGCCGCCAGGAATACCATTGCAGAAGGTTTATTAAAACACGGTATTATAAGTGATAAAAAACAGGTTAGTAAATACTACCCGCATGGATTGGGTCATCATATCGGTCTGGATGTACATGATCGTGGCTTTTATGAAACACTGAAAAAAGATATGGTCATTACGATCGAGCCAGGTATTTATATTCCAGAAGGCAGCCTCTGCGATAAAAAATGGTGGAGTATCGCCGTGCGGATCGAAGATGACCTCCTGATCACACAGGACGGTTACGAACTTCTATCCCATTTTGCACCCCGCAAAGTGGAGGACATTGAAAAAATGATCGGGCAAAAAAGTGCGGTGGATGATTTTAAATTACCCCCTCTGGAATCAGGAAAGAAAAAAGGTTTTTAATAAAAAAACCGTCTCTTTTTCGAGACGGTTTTTTTATATGCTGAAAAGAGGTTTTAATTTAAGGATAAACAGCTGTAAAAGTACCATTGGTAATTATTTTTGATGTGCTTGAAATAGCATCAAAAGCTGACCCGCTAAAAGTACCTGTGATTGTTTTGGTAGCTACGTTATGGGAGATAACGGTAAATACCATAAGGCCAACAGGCGGGGCACCGGGTTCTGCAGTTAAATCAATCGTTCCTGCACCGTTAATAAAATAGAATGCCGAAGCATTGGTAAGACCAATCGATATAGATGTATAAGTTTCCGTAGCCGTGATACCTCCAGTAAGATCGATCAATGTAAATGAAAAATCATCTGATGCTGCATTGACGCCTGAAAAGTCAAGCAATGTTGCAGGTGCCAATGATGTGAAATCAAATAACACACCTCCAGCAGCCGTCGTACCTTGGTAAACGGTGGCTCCAATATTAAATTTCCAGGTAAATACAGGTGCTGCCGTAACGGTAATAGTAACGGAACAGGCAGGGGTACCGAATGAAAGAATATTAGGCCCTGCAGTAGTAGGCGTTGACGGAAGAGTTGGATTGAGTACAATGCTGGTGGGCACGGTCAGATTACCTGAAGCGGAAAACGTCATTCCTCCCACTGTTGCAGTAATAGAATAAGCCCCTGGCGTTGCAACGGCTGTAATAGGTACGGTAACCGTATTGCCAGCTGTTAATGGTACACCGACCTGGTAAGTTCCCTGAACTGTTACATTCGGGCAGTCGATCGTGTAGGAAGCTAGTCCAGAAACTGTTACACTAAAGGAACAACTGGCAAAAGGCGCATCAAAAGTGATTGTGTTAGCCCCAAGCACTGTTGGCGTCCCTGTGGCCTGTAACCGCACCGTCTGGTTACCGGTTGCCGTAAATGATGCCCCTGTCTTTTGGAATATCATACCTCCCCCAGTCGCCCGTATGTTATAAGTGCCAATCATTGTAATATTAACAGTAACATCAACGTAATTAGTAGCGCCGACTACTGCATCTTTTACATACGTACCCGAAACTACAGCAGTAGCACAATTGACCGGCGATCCGCCACTTACAAGGGTAAAAACAGCTGGTCCACCGGCCCCTGCCGGGAATACTTCCACGGCAATATCGCAAACAGTACCATCATAACTAACTACAAAATTATCGATACCAACAACAAATGGAGTACCGTTACTTCTTAATGTAACCGTAGTAGCGCCCAGGGCTGTAAACGTGCCGGTTGCCCGGAAATAGTATCCATTCACAGTATCGGTTGTAATCGTATAGATCCCCGTACGGGTCACAATCACAGAAACAGTAATCGTATTGGTAGTTGGAACAAGCGGTTTAGTAGCTTCATACACGCCGTTCACCGTTTTTGGAAGACAATCGCCTGATATATCGCTTTGTAAACTCCCTTTGGCTGGGGTGTTACCCAATTCAAAACTCAACTCCTTCTGACATCCCGCAATCAAAACCATGATTATGGCCAGATAATAAAAAACATGTTTTTTCATAAAAGGGGAATTATTTTAACGCCTAAAAATAAGACTATTTTCCTTACCGGGGGCCTAACTGGTGAATAGAATCTCCCGGTATTCATCTGGCAGGACAAAAAACAATGCCTTAGTTTTGAAAAAAATAGGCACAAATGAGAAACGTATTTTTCGGGCTTTTATTTTTCAGTTTCACTGTTTGCAGGGCACAGGAGGTTACCAACAGTAAAATAGATCCGGATGCCTTTGAAAAAGCGATCGCCGGAAATAATGTTCAGGTCCTTGATGTAAGGACTGCTGCTGAATTTAATACTGGCCATATCAAAAATGCGCTGCTGGCCGACTGGACAGAGCAGCAACAGTTTATGGACCGGGTCCGGTATATGAATAAATTAAGACCCATTTATATTTATTGTCTTGTGGGTGGCCGTAGTACAGCTGCTGCCGCCTGGATGCGGGGAAATGGGTTTACCAGCCTTATTGAACTAAACGGGGGTATCAATGCCTGGAAAGCTGCCTCCAAACCGCTCGATGGAAAAAGTAATGAACCTCAGATGACCCTGGAGCAATACCTCGACACTATCCCACACAACAAAACAGTATTGGTCGACTTTGGTGCCACCTGGTGCCCGCCTTGTATTATCATGAACCCGGTACTCGAGGAATTACAAAAAGACAAAGACCTCAAGTTTGAACTGATAAAAATAGATGGCGGTATACATACTGATATTATGAAAGCCCTGAATCTTGAACCCATACCTGTTTTTATTATTTATAAGGATGGAAAAGAAGTATGGCGAAAACAGGGCGTATTGAGTAAAAAAGAATTGGCAAAGCAGCTGAAATGATCAATTCGATCTCGCTATAAGCGCCCATTGTCTGACAGCTTAAAAAAATAAATACATGAAAGCAATTCGTTTCATCTTATTATTGATCGGTATTACAAGTGATCAATGTATATGGGCACAGCAACCAACAGTTGAGATTTTAACATCCGGGAATAAGATCAGCTTGCGGGGTTTAAGTGTTGTCAGCGATAATGTAGTTTGGGTAAGCGGTAGTGCAGGTACTGTTGGTAAATCAAGTAATGGTGGTAAGAACTGGAAATGGATGACCGTAAAAGGCTATGAGAAAAAAGAATTCAGAGATATCGAAGCTTTTGATGGCAGCACGGCCCTCATTATGGCGGTAGATACACCCGCAACAATTTTGAAAACAACGGATGGTGGTGAGACCTGGAAACTAACCTATGAGAATAAAACAACTGGTATGTTTCTCGATGCCATGGATTTTGCCGGTGACCAATACGGTATCGTAATTGGTGACCCCATCGCCGGGCAGATATTTATTGCTGAAACATTCGATGGTGGTGATAGCTGGAAAGAATTGAGATTGGAAGGCAAACGGCCGGTTGCTGATTCGGGTGAAGCTTTTTTTGCGGCCAGCGGTACTAATATCCGCCTCCTGGGTAACAAAGAATTTTATGCAGCCAGCGGGGGAAAAAAATCCCGTTTGATACAACGGTTTGAAGCCAGCCCACTCCCAATGATTCAGGGAAAGGAAACCACGGGTGCCAATTCTATTGATGTGTACGACAAAGGAAATGGTAAAGGCAGTAAACAAATAGTGATCGTTGGCGGCGATTTCAATGCCGATACTTCGTCTGAAAAGAATTGCTTTATCAGTACGGATGGAGGTAAAACCTGGAAAGCACCCAAAGAACCACCGCACGGCTACCGGAGTTGCGTGGAATTTTTATCAAAAGATGATCTGCTTACCTGTGGCTTAACCGGTGTTGATTACTCATTTAACGGGGGCAAGACCTGGCAATGGGTAAGTAAAGAAAGTTTTCATACATGCCGGATCGCCAAACAGGGTTCTGCTATATTCCTGGCCGGAAATAATGGAAAGATCGGCAGGGTTGTGTGGAAATAATACAGGCTACCAAAACACATAAATTGAAACGAAAAATACAAGCAAAAACTATTTAGTGTGATTTCCTTTTTTTCGTGGCTAACTATTACTACCCAGTGGCGCTATAAAATAGTAGTACCCAAATCGCATCGATTACCCTTTAGTAGTATCCTGTGGAAATTTGTGGCTAAAAATATCTGAGGAAATATTTTAAACTTTTGCCCATATGTTTTCAAAATTTTTTCAGCGGCTGAAATTTAAAATGATGGCGAAACAACTTCGCCGCCCCAGCGGTGCAATGGGTGGTAAAGTAGGCGCAATGATGAATAAGGCCAACGAGTTTTTATATGACTTTACGTTGGAGGTACTACAACCAGCCAGCAATGACGCTATCCTGGAGATTGGTTTTGGTAACGGAAAATTTTTTGATAAGATTTTTTCTACAGCATCCGGGTTGCAAGTAACGGGACTTGATTTTTCTGAAACAATGTTCAAAGCAGCCAGTGAAAAAAATAAAAAGGCGCTTAATGAAGGTCGCTTAACACTTCAGCTGGGCAACAGTGATCATCTCCCCTTCCCGGATAACAGTTTTGATAAAATATTTTGCATCAATGTTATTTATTTTTGGGATAAACCCGCAGAGCATTTGAAAGAAATATACAGGGTATTAAAACCTGCTGGCCGTTTCTATGCCACGGTCCGTACCCGGGAGAGCATGCTGCAAATGCCTTTTACTAAGTATGGTTTTTCTTTTTATGACACTAACCGATGGAAAGAAGTGCTGGAGGAAACAGGTCTTCGGTTTATTGAAGAGAAAACCGTGGATGAACCAGTTATTGAGTTTGATGATAAAAAAATAGTTGTGCAATCTTTATGCTCGGTGGCCGGAAAATAATTTTAACCTGGCAGAAAGCATAGATTGTAACAAAGATCGCTTTTTGTTTAAAGTCGCTGCTCCCTCTCCTTATGTTACCTTAATATTCTCCAGGTTATTTATAAATTCTTCAATATCTCTGCCACACTGGGGCGTTTTTTATAATCGGGCTCAAAAAAACGGTAAGTAACTGTCGATTCTTTATCGATAATATAGATAGCCGGCACTGGTAAATACTTCCCATTGTCCCCGTTATTTTTTTCAATATCCAACCCGGAGTTGCGGTACCGGGTAACAGTATTTTCAGGCAACTCAAATTCCACATCGTAGGCTTTCATGATCTTTAGTCCTTCATCATATAAGATCGAATATTCCGCTTTTGTTTTCTCAACAGTTTTAGAAATATTCTCGGGTTTTTCCGGCGATACGGCTACCAGTGTAGCTCCCTTCTCCTTGATCAATCCAAGGGAGTCCTGCAGCCTGGATAATTCCTTATTACAATACGGGCACCAATAACCGCGGTAAAATACCAGCACGACCTTTCCTTCTTTGAGCAGGTCTTTCAGCCGCACTTCTTTCCCGTTCTGGTCTTTTGCTTTAAAGTCAGGAGCTTTGGACGCAATAAACAATCCTTCCGGGGCTTCCTGGGCGGTGCCGGCATAAGTAACAATTATAACTGCAAGAAAGAGAAATATTTTTTTCATATAGCGTTTTTTTTAATTGTAAAAATAGAATCCTTTACCAATATAGTTGGTCAGGGATGCGACTATTAACTAAAGGTTATTATTTCCTACCTTCGCATATCATTAATTAAATAAATTCTACTAATATGCCTGAGAGCCATAAAGAAAGTTATTTCGCTAAGCTATTGATCGGATTTTCAGCCATTATCGGTTGCACCCTCATAATTTTCTATGCAATATTTGAACTGGATAAAGATACAGACTGGTATTTCTGGGCTATCGTTGCAGCTTTCCTGCTTTGCGGCGGCATTTATTTCCTCCTGCAAGCATTTGTTCATAAGGTTAAACATGAATTTAGCCGCCGTCAAAAACAACGGGAACAGCAACAGGCAAATACACCTGGTGTCTGAACTTAGCCAAACTTCTTACTGAACTTAAAATACACGGCCCCCGGCAAAAAAGCAAAACTGAAAAGGTAGCGCCAGTGGAATGTTTCTTTCAGTTACGTTACTGCAAAGAAGGCAAATACCACCAGGGTTATTACATCCTGTATCATTTTGAGCTGAAACCCTGACATACCTTTCGCAAATCCCATCCTGTTGACGGGCACCATCACTATATACTCAAGCAAAGCGATGCACCAGCTGACCTCCATAGGCTTTCCACAAAAACCATCCCTCCTGGTTTAAATGATAATACCAGGCAAGGTCATGAGGATATTCGAAGCAATTAATAGAAGAATGGTTCGCATAATAATCTCCTGATTGATTGAAAATAAAAAAAAGGCTGTCTTATAAGTCGTTAAACGTCACTACGAGGGAGGAACGACCGAAGTAATCTGTTGAAAATCAAATTGATGAATTCTTTCAGATTGCTTCATTTCATTCGCAATGACGACTTATGAGACAGCCTCTATAAATAACTAATAATTTTCAATCCTTAAGGTTCAACTATAAACAACGAACTATGAACGCTGAACTCTTTAATTCTGCTTCTCCAAATTCCTGAAGTCAACCGGCACCAGCTTACTCACACCGGGCTCCTGCATGGTCACCCCATAGATCACATCCACGGTACTCATCGTCATTTTATTGTGGGTTACAATGATGAACTGTGAGTTATCACTGAACTGGCGGATCATATTGGTGAACTTGCTCACATTGGCATCATCCAGCGGCGCATCTACTTCATCCAGGATACAGAATGGAGCGGGCTTGATCAGGTAGATGGCAAATAATAAAGCTGTTGCTGTCAGGGTTCTTTCTCCTCCACTGAGCTGCGTCAGCGAAGAAGGCCGTTTGCCTTTGGGTTTGGCAATGACATCAATACTACTCTCCGAAATATTTTCCGGGTTTTCAAGAATCAGGTCGCACTGGTCATCTTCTGTAAAGAGCGACTTGAATACAATACTGAAATTCTCTCTCACCTTATGGAATGTTTCCAGGAATTTCTGATTGGCAGTTATTTCAACTTCTTCGATCGTCTTTAACAAACTGTCTTTCGCATTGACAAGATCCGTTTTCTGTTCAACGATAAAATCATATCGCTTTTTCATTTCGGTAAAAGCTTCGATCGCAGTGGGGTTCACTTCACCCAGGTTTTCCAGGCGCTTCTTCATGCGGTCTGCTTTTTCCTGCAGTTCTTCCACGGCCACTTCCCCTGCCCTTGCTTCACCCAGTATATCTTCCAGGTTGATCCGGAATTCGACATTCAGTCGTTCCTTCATCCCGGCCAATTGCAGCTTTAGTTCATTCAATTTATCCTTGATAGCCGCAAGCATATGTTCTACCTGTTCCTTATCCTTCACCTTATGACGGATCTCACTTTCTTTTTCACTAAGCTGGTTGCGGAAGTTATAATAAGCCTGGTCAGCTTCATTTAGTTTCTTTTCGTCATCTTCCTTGCTGTGCATTAATTGCAGCAAGCCTTCTTCAATTTCTTTTAAAGATTGTGCCGATTGATCAATATTACTGGCGGTTTCGCCCAATTGTGCTGTATTGCTTTCGATCTGGCTTTTCAGATCGTTCAACTGGTTAGTTTTGAATTCCAGTTCCTGTTTCAGACCGCTGATCTTGCTCTGCTGCCTGGTTACATTCAGGTTGAATTCATTGTATTGGCGGGTAGCCTCGTTGTAATCTGTTTCAGTTGCCTTGAACACTTCTTCCGCTTCAGCCAGTTTATTGGCATTCATCTGCAACAGTTCATTGAACTCACCAAGTTGGTTTCTGACACCGGCCACCGACTCATGTGTCTGCTGCATTTGCAAACCCAGTTCTTCCAGGCGGTGCTTGCTGTTCGTTTGCGAAGAATACAAGTTCTCCAATTTATTATGGAGAGAGAAAACCTCGTTGGTTAGTTGCTGTATTTCTTTTTCAGTATCCCGGATTGCCGTTTCCCTCAGGTCTTCATTAAATGCAATCACTTCATTATGTCTCGCCTGTATTTCGCTTCTCAATGCTTCCACTACCACATCCTGTTCATTGATTTCTTCGACCAGTTTTTCCAGGTTCTTTACACGGCCTATCTTTTTCCCTTCGATCAATCCTACGCTACCACCGGTCAAGGAATATTTTCCTTTTACATACTTACCATTCTTTTCGATGATTACAAAACCATTACTGTTATGTAAGGCATCTTCGCTATCAGCTATAAAAACATTACCAAGCAAATGCTCAGCAAGCTTTTTATATTTTTCTTCCACTTCCACCACACTCAGGGCTGGTATAGCACCTTCTAACTGATGAGAAGAGATTTCAATAACCTGATCTGCAAATTTGTTCAGCAGGAAAAAATTTGCCTTCCCTTTTTTATTTTCATCCAGTAAATGAACGGCCTGCAAACCTTCCTGCAGGTCATTCACTACATAATAACTGAGGTAAGGTTCCAGCACATTCTCCAGGGCCGTTCTGTATTCCTCATTTACATACAGTACATCCGAGAGGATGGGTGAATGATGGTTCCAGTTACTGTTATTATGCAAAAATTTCACGGAATCAGGATAACCTTCCATCGAGTCGATCATGCTTTTCAGCAGGTCATGTTCATTTTTTTTGGCATCCAGTTTCCGGTTTTCCTCTGCGAGGTTATTACGAAGGCTATCTAATACGGCCTGTGTCTGTAATATTTGGTCCTTGGTATTTTCCTGGTGGTGTTGCAATTGTTCCAGGTCCACTTTCTTAATACCCAATTCTTTTTCTTTCAGTATCCTGTCATTATCCAAATGGTGGCGTTGCTCTTCCCGCTGTTTACGTTCATCTTCGATCTGTCCAATCACCCTTTGCAGGTTTTGAACCGAAGTATCCGCTACAGCCACTTTTTTCTCTGCATCAAACTGGCTGCGTTGTATTTGCTGGTATTCGCTGCGAAGGCTGTCGAGGTTACGGCGTTTTTCATCCAGCACATTTCTTTTGGCATCCACATCCTGGCGCAATTGTTCCAATTGCTCAGTCAACCCGGTCAGTGCTTTTTCTTCATCTTCTACCTGCAGGTTGGTAAAACCAATACTTTCATCAATGCCTTTTAGCTGTCCTTCTGCTTTTTGTAAAAAATCCTGGAGGCTACTTTCTTTTTCTTTCAGGTGTTCTAAACGCTGTGCAGATAAATTTTTATCATTCTCCTTACTGCGAACGGTTTGCAACATATCATTGAACGCATGCTGCATGCTTTGCAATTGCCTTTCTTTCTCAATAAAAGCCAGCTTCTCCTGCTCCAGTACTGCTTCTTCATTGGCAATTTCCGTTTCCAGCCGGATTCTTTTGTCGGTCTCGATATCCTGTTGTTCGTTCAATTCTTTATAAGTCAGGTTAAAGCCTTCAAGCGATGCTTTAGCCAGCTCAATACTTACTTCCCGGTAATCCTTTTTGATCTCGTGGTATTTCTCTGCTTTTTTAGCCTGGCTTTCCAGCGCCTTCAACTGGTTGTTGATCTCAAACAGCAGATCTTCGATACGAGCCAGGTCCTGCTCTGTCGCATCCAGTTTGAGTTTGGCTTCTTTCTTCCGGGTTTTATAAATGGAAATACCAGCCGCCTGCTCCAGCATTCTACGACGGCTATTATCCTTGTCTTTGATTAGGTCATCCACCATCCCCAGCTCGATAATGGCATAGCTGTCGGTACTTATACCCGTATCCATGAACAGGTTCTGGATATCTTTCAGCCGGCACTGTACATCATTCAGGCGGTATTCACTTTCGCCACTTTTGTAGAATTTGCGGGTTACGGTCACCGTACTGAATTCAGTTGGCAGCAGGTTCTTGGTATTTTCAAAGGTCAGGCTCACTTCAGCAAGGCCACTGGCACTTCTGGTCTTGGAACCGTTGAATACCAGGCTATCCAGGTTCTCGCTCCGAAGGTGGCTGATCTTTTGTTCCCCGATCACCCAGCGGATACTGTCCACGATATTGGATTTGCCGCAGCCATTCGGTCCGACGATACCGGTGATATTATCGTCAAAACTCACTACTGTTTTATCAGCAAAGCTCTTGAAGCCCTTGATTTCTAAACTTTTTAGTCTCACGGTTATCTGTTTATTTCGTTTAAGGTCCGGCGCGAATTTAAGCTATTGAAGAACAAAACCCGGTTTGGCTAACCCGCAGTTATTCACACTATTGGGGGAAAAATGGGGAGAAGAAAGTTTGTAAAACGCCGACCTTCAAAAACAGAGATTTTCCAGCTTTTGTTTTCCTGGCCAGACCGGCTTTTACGGGTCTGTTACTGATATACACCCCCACTGGTTATATCCCCTAATGATATGAAAGCCTTTTCTTTGCTAGCGTTATGCAGTAATTTTAAAAAATAACCTTCAAATTAATTATGAAAAGACCCTTTTACTTTCAATAATCAGTTTTTCACTTTGCATTAGTCAAACCATTGGACAGCGGGATAAGCTGTCGGGTGACCCACATTTAGGGGATCGTTTTATTACTGAGGCATTGAAGAATTCTGCTTATACAAAACTCCGGTCAGAAGTAGATATATTATCACAAAATGCGAGTGGTAAAAACAGCAATGCGGCAGCAGTAAAATTATTATTTATTCGTAATAAAATACTCTTGCAAAACCTTTATGGTAAAGCCGGTCTTCAAAATGCGGAAGCAATGACTGCGAACACAAAGCGTCTCTATGTTTTCAATCCAAAAGGAATTCAATCCAAACTGGTAAAATATATAAAGCTCCCTTCGGCAACCACGCTTGTCAGAACAGCACCTTATGACGATGACTGGAAAAGAACGGGTTACCCCAATGGCAATATGCCTGCCCCGTTTGATACGGCTGCATCAAATTTTGGTACAGGCAAGATTGCGATTACTTCAAACCCCTGTAACAATACCAGTTATTGTTATCTGGGCACCCATAGTACAGGTTTTCTTGAAAAAATAAAGGTCCCGTCCGATCCGTATATTTTGGCAGCACAAATAAAATTTGATTACTCTTTTGATTACACGGGCTGGGATACCTATGGGGCGAAAACGGCTATTGACCTGGTCGTAAAGGCGTCAGATAACTTTAACAGCGCAACCTATAAAGAATTACCGAATGGCCCCGTTGTATTTTCAAACTTCGCATATAAAAAAGCGGGTGTGCTATTGCTACTTGATTCCATCATTACAGATTTTGGTGAACTGCATGCATCGGCCAACGCTTCGTTTACGATGGAAGGATATGTAACCCCCGGAACTGATATTGAATTACATTTCGGTTTTTCATTTCCGGTAGGCACAAATAAAGGCCTGAATGGTTGCTACCATTACGGAGAATTTATCCTTAAAAAGATAACGGTCAGTTATTATAAATCAGCTAACTGATTTTTAGTTTTTTCCCAGGTGATTACCACAATAAAATAACCGTTATTCAATACCTTCTTTAATGGTATAAGCTTTATGATTGGGCTGAACCGGCCATTTTTTCCGGGCTGAATACACTGCAATAAAGCAAGCTCCGTAGTATAAAATAAAAGAGGAATAAAAAACGAAAAGTAATATCAGCACAAATGAACCGGACGGCCCATACATACTACCAATATTACTGTCAACGAGTAAAATCCATAATACATAACGACCGGCAGTAAATAAAATACCCGTCAGCAAACCACCTACTATCGCTGCTTTCCAGGCCGGTCTACCATCTGCCAGAAAACGGAATAATAGAATAAACCAGGCCGCCACAATAACCACACTAATTATTTTACTGAAGACACTTGTTAAATAAACACCTCCTCCTTGCCAAATAGAATCAATATAATTGCCGGCAAGCACCTGCACACTTTCCAGTACCAAATCGGCAAGGAATAAAATTCCCACCAGCAAAATAACGGCAAATGATCTTAGCCGGATGCTCAGCATAAAAAGCAGCCCGGGTTTCTCCTTCACGCTGATTTTCCATATCTGGTTCAGGGAATCCTTAATAACATTGAACAAAGTGGTAGCTACAAAGAATAAAAAAAGTACTCCAATTGCGATCACATACCAGCTGTCGCTGAAACCCCGGATACTTTTTATTACTTGTCTTACCTGTTCAGCGCCATCATTACCAACCACACCGGAAATGTTTTCTAATAAACCCTGTCCCATATTTTTCCGGCCAATAAATAATCCAAATAGCTGTACCAGCATAAAAACAATGGGTGGTAAAGCAAAAGTGGTAAAAAAAGCTGTGGCTCCTGCCATCCGTAATGGATAATTTTTTTTGAATACCTGCAATGATGGGCGAAAACAGTTAAGCATCAATACTATTTCTTTTCGTTTTGTTTTTACCTGCAACATTCAAGTAAAGATAAAATATTGGGTACACTGCTTCCTTACTCATTTTTTTGCCAGTTTATATTCGCCCTTTATCACTAATAACTGTAATCTTTATTGCTGAGCCGGTCGATTAGACAATTTTCCAACTGGATTTGAGCTGAAAATCAACTACCAAATTGTTAAAAAATCATCGTCGTTACCAGAAATGATTTATGAACTTTTCCACATTCCCCCCCTATTGGCACAGTTTTTACATTATTTGGGAAAATCAACTGTATGATCCGTAATTACTCAGCCACCGCTTCAAAGCGACTCGCATTGAAATCCATACTGGATAATATTGAGTACAAAAAGAAATGCAAGTACCTGCAGCAGATTATCGCAATGGGCAAAAAGAATGATGTATGGACCCAGGCACTCAAGGTCTTCTTTGATACCCCTTATAAAAGTTATTCATTCAGGTATCAGTGTAAGAATTAAACATTGGTATCCCTGGCACCTGACGGTTCCGGAAAAAATTTCAGAGGAAAATTGTTAGCTCTCAAATGGCAGGTACCTATTTTTTTTCTTTCCCTGTTTCTTTTTGTCAGGTATGCTCTGGTGCAATTGTTACTCCAACAGGATTAATATGTCGGTGCCGAAAGAGCCCGCGATTATATTGAAAGTCCAGATTGGGGCAGCGTAAGCCAGGACAGCTCTGGCTTGCTTCATATTTTATATGCGTGTATCGCTGTACTGCTTGCCGGATCAAGAACCTGTACCCTTGACATCAATCATACTTTATCCATAATTTATTAGGCTTTGAATAGCAATTGAACAACCCATGTGTTTTCGGTTTATCTACACAAATAATAATTATGTGAATAACCAAATACAAGCTTTTTCTCAAAACTCGTTATTTTTGCACAACAATTAAAGTGCCGGGGGCTATGTTTTCCGGCAAGAACCCGATCGGGTTTATTACAAAGCGGGTGCTTGCCTCATTGCTAACCTAAATACATATAAAATGATTTTAAAGACTTACTACAAAACAAAAGATTATTGTAAAGTGAAGTTTTCCTTTAAAGTGGAAAATGCAGAAACGGTGGAAATACTGGGCCTTAACAGCGATTGGCAAAACTCCGTCATCATGAGCAAGAAGAAAGATGGCAGTTTTAGTGCTGATGTAAACCTGCCAAAAGACTCCAAGCATGAGTTTAAATATCGGGTGAATGAAACAGAATGGCTCAATGAAGCCGAAGCCGATAGCGAAGCACCCAATCAATATGGTGGCAAGAATAGTGTGATCGTTCTATAATATTTTTTTTACCGACGGCCTGAAGCAAAGTTGTGAGCGTTGTTTCCGGCCGTTTTTGTACACAAAAATGCTTACCCCGGTTAATAACAAAATAATAAAGAGTTAACGCGTAGCTGAAGAAAGTAGTTAACTTAGCATCTGTTACTTTTTGAACAAAAACCACTCTTTATGCACAGGATCATTGTCCCTGTTGATTTTTCTGAAACTTCGCTGAATGCTGCCCGTTTCACAGCTAAAATGTTGGCTGGTAAAGAAGATGCCCTCATACTACTCTATCATAATTATGCCCATGACAGCGATTTTGAAACCAGTAAAAAACGGATAGAAGACCTACAGGCGGAACTACGGGAAAACGGTGCCGTTACTATAGAGTATGAAATGGAAAAAGGGGGCGACCTGGTTGATCACCTGGATAGACTGGCCCATACCCGCCGGGCAACGCTGATCGCAATGGGATTGACTGGTCAAAGTGTAATAGAACGAAAATTTATTGGTAGCCATGCTTTAAAAATGGTGGACCGTTCTATTTACCCTGTCATGATCATCCCCCCCGACGCTAGTTTTAACGAGATCAGGAACGTTGCTTTCGCCTCAGATTTTAAAGACGTAGAAAACTCAACTCCATCCGTATTGATCGGCTCAGTACTGGATCTATTCGGCCCTAAACTACATATAGTAAATATTGACCCGGAACATTATGTTTCCATTACCGAAGAAAAGCAGGAGCAAAAAGAAAAACTGATTACCCTGTTTGCACAATATGAAAAGGAATTCTATTTCATCGGGATGAATGATTTTCATGATGCCATCCATACTTTCCTGTCAGATTACAAGATCGATATGCTGATCACCATACCCCGCCACCATAGCGGCACGTCCAGTTTCTGGCAGTCGTCTAATACAAGGAAACTGGCTTATCATAGCCATATTCCGATACTGACGGCACACCAGTAGTTCTAGAGCAAACGAGGTTATTGTCAAACTGATATTGACCAGGAACTATTATAACATATGCATTCCTGCCTGTTTTCTTTTTTTTATAGCCATGAAGGAGCTCATTACTATTATTCCTTCTTTTTCCTCACGAAGCTTGCCATATTTCAATGTTCTTTTATATTCTCAACTAGGTTGCAAACAGTTTAATAAAAGGAGGCTGTAATCATCATTTACTGGAGGCCTTTACCATTTTATTTCCTAAAACTTCTACACAAGGAGATGGGCTCTTGCTGTTACAGACCCGGAAAATAATACGCTGTTCTTCCTTATAATCCAGCGCTATACTGGTGGTCTGCACACCGGCATTTTGAATAATATTGGTCCATTGCGGGTTGGGACCCGTAGTTTTTAAACCCAGCCGGATAGAATTGATCATGGCTGTTGTAAAGAAGCTGTCGTAAGAAGTACTAACATTCGCCATCTGTCCTTTTTCGGCAGCACCGATCATCACAGATGCAGTTGATTGCAGAAACAGGGCAATGGCTGTTCGTTTATTCATATAAAAATAACCTGGCGGATACATAGATTTTACTGTATCATAAATTGCTTGCCGCCGCAGCTTAAAGAGATTATTGCAACAATCACCCATGACGAGGTTCAACCGGGCTTTCTTTGCTTTTATCAGGTTATATACTTCTTCCAGGTTGATACTCGATGCCCGCACGGCCGTGCGGTTTGGCGCATCCCCATACCACAAAGCCAGCTGGGGAAAAGGGTTATTATCATCGTTGCTATAACTAAACCCATGACCGCTATAATAAAACACCACAATATCATCTTTGCCCGGGTAAATACTTTTGATAGCGGTCTTTACCCCGTTGACAGTTAAATTATTACCCTCTACTCTTTTCTCAGTAAAAGGGATACCCAGGAAAGTAGTCACCCGTTTAAAATAACTGCTTATCTTCTTTCCATCATTAATGCAATTCGCACCAATAACGTCGTCCTTTGAATTAATCACCGAAACCAGGTATAAGACTGGTTTGATATTATTACGGGCCGTTAATACCTGCTTCTTGCTATAAGCGCCGTCATAAAATAATTCACTTGTAATAAAAAACTCCTGCAAGTAAACTTTGGTAAAAGATATATTTTTCACGATTTTATAACTCAGGATACCTGTTTCTTCCAACCGCCCAACCTGGTTGCCGGCTGAATCCGTGGTAGAAGCCACCACGGGTTCGTCCGTAAAGCCCAGTGAACGCCCATCGACAGAAAAAGGTGTTTGAAGACAAGGCTCTTTCATTTTTGTATCCCGGTTCCATTTAAACCAGAACCGCAGGTAATCGAAATCTGAAACTTCCGTACCTTCTTTAATACTGTAATTTTCTGACCAGCAATACCAGTACGCACCGTAGGTTGAATCACCCAGCATCAGTCCTCCATCCAGTGGCCGTTTGACCATATCGTACGCATTGAGTGAAATACTGAAATCGTACAAAACCCTTTTTTTAGTATTCTTATTAATAGCTGTTAAACGCAGGAAGCCTGTATCATTAGCCGATCTGAATAAAAGGCCTTTATAAATGGTTTGGGTGCTATCGTTTTTAAAACGGTAGGTTAGTTCGAACACATCCTGGCTATATAAGCTTTGGGCCCATAGGATGCAGGAAAAAGAAATTAAGAATTGAATGGTTCGCAAGAAAAAAACTTTGTTCGATAAATATAACAAAACTCTCCTGCATATAGCTTAGTTCAGTTAGGCAGCATGATCTGTATCAAAAAGAATAGAAGGTTGGTTAATTATCTGCTTCTGACTGGAAGAAACCCAGGTCGGCCAGTATAATACCCGGTTGGGTATAATTCAGCAGGCTGCTCTTCAGGTTATTCTTCAGCTCCTCCCTGCTTTTTGCAAATGCTGATTTCATAAGCGACAGCTTATACGAATTGATTTTAAAGAAAGCTAACCGGGCTGTTTGCGCAGTAAAATCTTCAACCAGGTGAAACGATTCGGCAATATATGCCTGATCGTTGTAAAATGGATGGTTCATACAGACGGATATTGGTTTTACTAAGGATTGGACATTTAGAACGCTCACACAAAAGAAAAATTGCCTACAATTGACTCATCGTAGTTTTCCTTATATTTAAAATCTCCCTTTATCGCTATTGTTATGTTCAGCAACTGTAACGAACTCATCGGTTTAGCCAGGTTCTGCCAGCTTTTGCAGTTTTAATATTAGCGAACAGCTTTTAAACAGCTCATCAAAAGATAAATCCCGGCTTGCGGATTAATAGACTACCTTCATTGAGTGATATTAAGTTCTTCCTATAGTAAGTCCGGATCAGTGTCAATTCTTACTCCTTAATCAAGTAATAGTTAATCTCCTCTTTACTCCCTGTCAGTAGTCCTTTATCACGGGTATTTTATTGTTTTATTTTAAATTATTGTATTATGAACATGTATGTTTCAAACCTGAGTTTTCACACCGGTGAAGACGAACTGAAAAAATTATTCGAAGCATTTGGTGCCGTTTCTTCCGCTAAGGTTATTACCGACAGGGAAACAGGCCGCAGCCGTGGTTTCGGTTTTGTAGAAATGGATGCTGATGAAGAGGCAAATGCAGCTATTAAATCACTGCATAACAAAGATATTGATGGCCGGGCAATGTCAGTTACGATCGCAAGGGAAAAAGCACCCCGTTCGGATAACAAAAGATGGTAATAGCTTCAACTACTTTTAACTAAAAGAGCCCTGCTGGGCTCTTTTTATTTTTCTTCTTCTTGTAGTTGTTCTGCGGGAGTAATATTCCGGATACTAAGCAGGAAATCCGAATTCAGGCTGATCGCATACTGGTACTGCCTGATCAGGTTTTTTGTGATCTCATCTTCCTGCAATATTTCAACAAGGTCTTTGGCCGGAACAGATTGATTATTGATCGTATTTAAGCGGCCTTTTACTATTTCAACGGCGAAAGAACAGGCGGGTTTGCGGAGTTTGGTCGTTTTTTCAAAATCAGTCCGGTTGAGTGATACAGATTGATCTGCTGTAGCCGATCGCTTTAAAAGTAATCTGATAACAGGCAAATATTTTTTCCAGGTGTAAGTGTACATAGATTTAATTAGGTGTAGAACTCTGACAGAGAGCGGCGGTAAAGGTCAGCTTTTATTTTTACAATAACCTTGTTTATTTCACATTTCATAAGCTAATACAGCCCATTATCGACCATAGTCAACCGTATGCGCTCCATATTCCCGGCCATATCACGGCAAAAAAGCCTATCTTTGAAAGCATTCAGTTTAAAATTCTTCAGTCAGTAATTTTCACTCCTTACTCCCTGTTTTTAAACTGTAATAGTTTGGATAATCAATATGCCCTTATTCCAAATTGCATCAATACACTTGCTGGCATAGAAAAAATTTATTTATGACAAACGAACAAATCGAAAAATTTGTGCTGGTAAAGCACCTTGACAAAGCCCCCGTTAATATCAATTTCAAAGCCCGGCAAGCCATCACCGGCATGTTCATAAAGACAGCAGATTATGCTGAATTAAAATCAAAGAACCTGTGGCGAATTGTAAATGGTGCCAGCGTGGAAGAATACAACAAATCCAAAGACATTAATCTTTGCCGCATTTTTAATGGCACGGAAATAACCCGCTTGGGAGCTATCTAAGTCCTCCTTTTCTTGCAGGATCATTGTTCACCCGGTCATTGGCTTTCATTACCGGGAAAGACAGGAAAAACTTAACTTCCCTGTCTAATACCTGTTGAGCTATGGCTGTCAGTGGCAATGACCTTTTTTATTCGCGGTTACCGGTTAATCAAATTTCCCTCAGCGAACTACTGATGGAAGAACATCTCTTTGTAAAAGTTCCTGCCAATTGGCATGTATTAATCACAGATGTAAGACAGTCTACAGCCGCTGTGGCTAATGGCTTACATGAAACGGTTAACCTTATCGCAACCGGCAGTATTGTGGCCGTACTGAATATCGCTTACCGGGAAAATCTTACCGTTCCTTTTTTTTTCGGTGGTGATGGCGCCACATTTATTGTTCCCCCTTTTATTCTTGATGCAGTGATGAAAGCGTTGGTACTGCACCAGCAAAATACAATGCAAAATTTTAACTTACAGCTGCGGGTTGGCCATGTGCCGGTTGAAGCGATATACAGCAACGGGCATCAGCTCCAAATCAGTAAACTTCGGGCTTCAGCTACCTTTTCCATCCCGGTACTGATTGGCAATGGTCTATCCTATGCCGAAAAAGTTATCAAAGGCGAAGACTATTTGCTTACTTCTCCCCTCCTCGGAGAAGAAATACTTGACCTAAGTGGTATGCAATGCCGCTGGGATAAAATAAAACCGCCCCAGAATAATGATGAAGTTGTCAGCCTGCTGGTAATCGCTCCAGATGGGGTACAACAAACGGAAGCTTTTAAAAAAGTTATTGAACAGCTGGATAAAATATACGGTACACCGGAAAAAAGAACACCGATAAGTACTTCCAGGCTCCGGCTAAAAGGAACACTGAAAAAGATCGGAACCGAGATGCGGGTAAGACTGGGAGGCTATAACCCTTTTTACCTGATGAAAACCTGGTTCACGACCCTGATCGGCACTTTATATTTCCGGACCAAACTGGGAAAAAGCTACCTGACCCAATTGGTGGATATGTCTGACACACTGGTCATAGATGGAAGGATCAATACCGTCTTCTCAGGGACCACGGCTCAACGGAAACAATTAGAAACTGAACTGGATAAATTGGAGGAAGCTGGCCTTATCCGGTATGGATTATTTGTCAGCAAAGAATCTGTCATGTCCTGCTATGTTCGTAGTATGGACGATAACCATGTACATTTTGTTGATGGTTCAGATGGTGGCTATACGAAAGCTGCAGGCATGCTAAAGAAAAAACTATTAGCCGGTTTAAAATAGCTGTTAAATATATAGCCGATGATCGGAATTACGTATAACGAACCCCGGTAACCGCTGCTTTGCTGGATGCAATCTCCAGGCTCAAAAGCTGGATTAATCCGCCACATAGATTTAGCCATGCACACTCTTACTGAGTAAAGTGTTGACAAAACTGGTATTGTTACCTCCTGGAATATCCTCGTAATAATATTCGACAGCCGCACTAACTTTGTTTCCCGCCATCACTTTTTGTAAGGTATTGGGGCCGATATTGTGCCCACTGTTGGTACCAAGTCGGCTCACTTTTGCAGTACCGTTACCGCTCCAGCCAGAGGGTGTGTTAAAACGCCTAACCGATACTTCATTACCAGCACCGGTTTGTCCGAAAATGCTTTCCTCTAAAATCGCTGATGCTTTTGAAGTGTCTATGGATTATCTCGTGGGTGAAGGTGTCAACCCCTCCTTTGATAAAAAGAACCTTAAACGCCTCCAGGATATTGAAAAACTTGACACCGATGTAAAAGATAAAATCTATTTCGTTATTGATAACATCATTCAAAACGTTATAGCAAAAAAAGCATTGGCTTCTTAAAACATCAAAGCCCGGCTGCGCCAGGCTTCTTTACTTTTAATGGTTGCAGTCCATCGTTGCAAACGATGGACTGCAACCATTAAGCATTTTTTTAATTTTTTGAACACTACGGATATCGGGGGGTTCTAAACTCATTTATGCTTTTCTATTTCAACAAGAGATGAAGCAAAAACTAACTAACTGAACGGGTTGGATAAATTTATTTTTTGATTGATTGGTCAACTACTCATCATTTTAAAATATGTACTATAACATACAGCCCGGCTGCGCCGGGTTTTATTGTTAATTAATAGTTTGGGAGTGCCTCCATTACCAGTTAGGAAGTTGGGGATTTTTAGGAAGTTCCTTCAAAACCTTCCCTTGTTTTCGTAATCTAATTTTTCCAATTTTCTCATTTAGTAAATTATTCAAATTCCAAAAACTGTCTCGGCTATCATATTCCTTCTCACTTAATAGTTGCTTGGTATATTCATACTTCTTCACATAAATATCAAGCCATAACCCTTCCCCATACTTAATGCTCACAAAAGATAAAAAATAAGGTTTCATTTCAACAAAATGAATATAACTATAGTCAAGATTAATTTTTTCCAAAAGCTTGCCAATAGGCTTATTAATAATCTTTCTGCAAATTACCTTCCGCAATATTTCTTCCCTTTTTGCCGTATCGTTAAGAACCGCTTTGTCGTAACGAATGAGATTATTCTCCTCCTGACGATTAGAAAAAACAGGAGTTGTCAGATACAAAGCAATAATTAATAATAGATTTCTCATTCCCTTTAATTTGCTTTTACTTTAATAAATTTTGTCTTGTCACTTCCCGTCTCATAAAGAGATATGCCACTTTCGTTACTATCCCCCAATACGTTTAACAGTCCTGCTTTTGATTTCTCAACACCAGTGCCATTTTTAAGACCCCGGTAGCCTTCATTATATTTTACATTAATCGCAGCTTCATCATTTTTCTGGAAGAAAGATTTTGCCTTCTCAATATCTTCAATCACTAAAGCATACCTATTTGAACCAGCATCAACAATAGAAATTGGCTTATCAAGCGGCCCTTTTATTATACCTTGATTATCTAATATGTCTTTCAAACCCAGAACATCCCCTGTAGAAAAAGGGTTCCCCAGTGATATTTTTGTGGCATAGGGATGTGTATGTACCGCTGCAATAAATCTGCCATGCTTTTATTTAACCTGGAAGGATATTGAGGAGTAACCCAGCCGGGTTGTCCCTCATGAACAAAATTTAAAGAATATTTTCCATCCTTTTCAGTAATAGTACCTCCCCATTCTCTTGCATTTTCAGTACCATGTCCGCTCTTATTCCAAAGGTCTTCTATTCCTTTATCTATTTCTTTGGTCATTATGCCATTTAAGTAATCTGCAACCGGGTCACCTACCTTAACAGTATTAAAAGCATTGTTAAGTACATTCGCCACCTGAAAAACCCTAAACGTTATATTGGCCGCTTTTAACAGGCCGCCTAATGTAGAGACAGACTTTGACACTGTACTTACACTCTTTAACACTACTTCACCTAAAGTAATCGCTGTGGCTGCTGTTTGAGACATCTCTCCACCTAATTTGATAACTTGGTAAGGCAATGTGCTACCACCACTCGGATCGGTTAAATTAATTGGGTCAGATCCCATGCCAACATAAGGACTGGCAAACTCCTGATATGGGTCTTGTTGCACCCACCTACCAATTTGCGCATCATAATTCCGCAATGCAAAATCATGCCATCCAATATCATCATCCAGTTCGCTATAATCACCTTGGTACAAATAATTATTTTTCAAAGAGCCTTCGTACAAATCACCCAGCTTCTTACTGCTAAGTGTAGCAATCTTCAACCCATACGCATAGTAATGATTCTCTTCCGCAATATTTCCCTGCACAATACCTGCCTGCAAGTTATCAAAGTACACATCATTATTACTCTGGTTACTTACATACACATATGCATAGCCATTCTTAGGTGCTTTAATATTAGCCAACGTCAACGAACTTCCATTGCTATCTACACTGGCTGCTACCTGTTGCTGTGCCACACCACCATCTGCTGCCAGTACCATATTAAATCGTTTCCCGATATGCTTTGCTATCGGGACAGGCTATCAAAGAAGATGACAGTTAAAAAAGCCTGTGGCGTATTGTCTGCGGGGCTGCTTTGTTTTTATTGTTTGCAGTCCATCGTTGCAAACGATGGACAACCTTTCATCTTCTTTTTATTTATTCAACACTACCGACAACCGGGGTTATTGGCCGCTACGAACGCAATGAAGTAAAACCTTCGATTGATGTAGCTACTAAAATGGCAGAAGTGCTTAAAGTATCCCTGGATTATCTCGTTGGATTTGCTGAACATGAACTTGACCACTCCCTTACACAAAAAATCCTCGACATTCAAAAACTGAACGACGAGGATAAAATAATATCCTTAAAACTATTGATGCACTGCTAAGAGATGCTAAGGCCAGAAAAGCTTACGCATAACAAAACAGGATGCAATTTTGCACCCTGTTCATTCTGATACATTACCCATTACCCCTCAATCCCAATTAAATTTCTTTATTAATTTTTGAAGAGTTTTATTTTCCCGTAAGTCAGGGTCATGCTTTACATAAGAAACAATATTTCCAGAGTTCAAAAACTCCAGCCTCTTATTATATCCAGCCAAAATCTGGAACTCTTTGATTATTATTTTAGCTGCCCCGGTTTTCATGCCAAGTAAATCATATCCCACCTCCCCGTATTCAATATGATATACATATAATTTAGCCAAAATTGTTGCAATAAAAAATTTATACTGCTTCTGCTGCCTTAAACAATTAGTATCAATCGTATTTATAAAGTTTCGTAGTTCAGCAGATATTGATTCATCTAAATTAACTGTTGAAGCTTTAAAATTTTCAGCATATTCTGATAATAGGCTGTCGTAATTATTACAACTATCAGCAATAGGTCTTTGCTGTACTATTTGCCGAGTTTGAGTTAGAGTATGACTTTCTTTTTTCTTTTCTACCTGATTACAGTTTGAAAAGAAAGCAATAAAAACGAGCATATACATACTATTCTGCATAAATTAATGACTAAAATTTTATTATAGTTTTGTCGGGTCAATCACATTGCCAACACCAGTTTTTATCGTCTGTATATCTAATTCAAACTTCCCATTCACAACTTTCACTCCAATGAATCTTTGAATTTTTATAAAAGTCCCGTCTGTTTTAATCCGGCCTGTACCTTTTCCATTTATCACTTCTTCTCTTACCTGGCCAGTTGCCGCATAAACAGTAACAGCCCCGATTCTTTTTGCAAGCGATTCGCCAAGAGACACATTATCTAAATCGCTAGGATTAGCACAATTGCATCCGCCAAGAACGATATATGCCCATCGTTCAAATTGAACTTCTTTATGTTTAACCGCATATTCAAGGTTGGAAACACTTGCACCATTATCACCTCCGTATGCATTGGTATGACCTTCTGTATAGAAACCATTATTTTGTTCCAGTATTAATCCACTACCAGTTGCGTGAGAAAAAATAACGAGTCCCGCAATTGAACCATGTTTATTTGTAGCCGTTTTTAACACATTTAGTAACCCAAGGCCATTTGAAACATATTCTGCAGGTGCATAACCCGGCTGTTTTGATAATCTATTCGCTTTATCTTTAAAAACATCGTTTTCATTTCCTGTATAATTCGGTGGATTACCCTGCCCTGCAATGGAAAGCAGTATTCCGCCGCCACCAGCCTGTCTACCTATTTGGGCTGTATTAATACTTGTATTAAGAATATTAATAGCAGTAAATACAGTTCGTATTACAATACTGATTTTGCTTACAAGGCTTATACCTTTACTTGCCACCGGAAGAACTTTGCTTACTGACCTTAGCACCACTTCACCTAATGTTATTGCCGTAGCTGCTGTAGTGGATAGTCCAGTTGTAGCTATTTTAAAAAATGGCAAGGTTTCTCCACCACTCGGGTCTATTAAATTTATCGGGTCATTGCCCATTCCGGTATATGGACTTGGGAACTGTTGACACGGATCCTGCTGCACCCACCTTCCTATCTGCGCATCATAATTCCGCAATGCAAAATCATGCCATCCAATATCATCATCCAGTTCGCTATAATCACCTTGGTACAGGTAATTATTTTTCAAAGAGCCTTCGTAGCTATCACCAAGTTTCTTACTACTCAGCGTCGCAATCTTCAACCCATACGCATAGTAATGATTCTCTTCCGCAATATTTCCCTGCACAATACCCGCCTGAAAGTTATCAAAATATACATCATTATTACTCTGGTTGCTGATATAAATATACGCATACCCATTTTTAGGAGCTTTGATTTCCGGTAATGCTAAGACGGAACCATTACTGCCTACGGATGCTTCCACCTGCTACTGAGCTACTCCACCATCAGCGGCCGGTATAAAGTTAAATCTTTCATCAAAGAATAAAATTGTCAGGTATGCTTCGGGTTTCTTGCTTGCTGGGTCACTGCCATTGGGCTGCACCGCATTGATAAAGCCGCCCACACCACTCAATTGGGTACCGATCTGGCTCGCATTATTTTTTTCCAGGTTACCCGCTGCACCGCCACCGCTGATAGCGGGTAGCAAACTATTGATCAGCGTATTGACAAAACTGGTATTGTTACCCCCCCGGCAGATCCTGATAATAATATTGAACCGCCGCACTCACTTTGTCTCCCGCCATCACTTTTTGTAAGGTGTTCGGTCCGATATTATTGCCGCTGTTGGTACCAAGCCGGCTCACTTTTGCAGTACCGTTACCGCTCCAGCCAGAGGGTGTGTTAAAACGCGTAACCGATACTTCATTACCAGCACCGGTTTGTCCGAATATACTTTCTTCCAGGGTAGCCCGGCTGGTTTCCATCGTTGCGGTATTGCTGGCTGCATGGGTCTCTTCCGTAAGTATCATTCGTACATTCTGCTGGTAATCCATCACAAAGTAGTCATAGGCACCCCGCTTGCTGTTGGGAAGGTCCATGTTGCCATCCACGGTTAACGCATCCAATCCGTTGCCTTGTGCTGTCGGTGTTATGATACGAATCCGGCCTTCTTCAAAATTTATCGATGAGATCGCTAAAGGGGAGAGAACCGCACCCGCATTAGTAAGGTAAATAATATGATATAAGCATTCCTGTAAGCGTTGCCTTTGGCTGGGAAGATGATATTAATCCTGATTCCTTAAGCCAAGTGGCTGGTGAAGTTAAAAGAGCAGCTACAGAGTGAGTGCTAAAGAAAAAACTATTAGCCGGTTTAACATAGCTGTTCAACATATAGCCAATGATGGGAATTACGTATAACGAACCCTGGTAACCGCTGCTTTGCGGGATGCTATCTCCCGGCTCAAAAGCTGGATTATTTTACGGCAATCAATCAATTCCTTTACACTGTGTTTCTTTCCATGGTACGAATTGTGGGCTGCAAGCATCGTAACAAGAACGGGTGTTTCTATTGTTTTGAAGTTTTGCATGACAATAATATTTTTGATGGCAGATCAGTAGTATAAGGCAATAGTCGTGCAAGGTTTTTAAAACAACCGCATAAGGCAGCTATAGTTCCGCATTTATTATTAATAATGCAGTTTCAGACTGGCTTTTTTACACATAAGAAGATAATAGGGTATAACTACTCGTGGTTTTTTATAAGCACAGTAATAAAAAACAGGCTGAAAATCTTAATTACCTACTATACTCCATGCTATTTTGCCCAAAAGCAGTTGCCAATACCGGTAGTGATTTAAAAAATAAAGGTTCCGCTTCTGCATAGCGATCTTCTTCTTTATAACAGGCCGCAAGGTTGAAGAGAGCCAGCGAATAATGATATTCCTGCTCACCCAGGGAAGCTTTTGCTCTTTCGGCAGTCTGTAAAAAATAAGTCCCCGCTTTTGCATATTCCTCCAGTTTGTAATAGACCGACCCGCATATACCCAGGAATTCCACCAGAACGGTATCGTTCCTGATCAGCCTGCCTGGGGATATATGTTTTCAATGAGACCTTTTGCGCTGCTATAATCGGCCTGTGCACAGGCCGTATCGAGCTCTTCGAGCTGTTTTTTTATATCCTGTCCCTTGTAGATACAAGGGGAAAAAACACCATTATCACGAGAGCGAGAAAGTTTTTCATTGTGTTAAAATTAAACAAATAATTTGTTGTCATAATTTGTGTTGAAAGCAGTTAAATTTGACCTTTATTTCCGCTATGAAAAAAACATTACTCCTTACCGTATTTTGCTGCTCCCTATGCCTCGCTTTTGGAGCCCCCTTCCCTGATTGGCGGGAGGGAACTGATACTCTTCCGAAGATTACTGCACGGCCATTGGTATTTGAAAATGCTTTCCGCAACGACTCGACCTGGGAAGACCCGACCGTACTGGCCAGTTTTTATACCATTGCCATCGGCAAAATAAAAATAGAAACCGGCAGGCTTATTGCCTGTGATGCCAGCGATATGCACAATACCCAGGCTTTCATTGAAACCTTCCCGACCGGCGAATTCCCCGTACAATTATCCATCGTAAAGGGAGAAGCGGGAGAATATGAATATGTAGCGTACACCCGCATATTGTTTTCTGATAAGCCCGTTAAAAAATGGGCTTACGCATTAAAACAGGGTGAAATTCCTCGGGAACCCTCGGATACAGTAACACGGTACCGCTGTGCTTTTTTTGGCGATATGGGAATGCAATCAACCGTTTTAACTGATTCGCTGACCAACGATCTTTTTATACAGAAGCCACACACAGAATGGGGGAATGTTTTTGTTACTAAATTCAATAAGATAAGCAATAAGGCCTTTATACATTCCTTCGACAACCATAACCTGATTTCTATTGCCACTTTTTTCAATCCTTGTTATGCCAGTTATATTGGTTATGATGATAAAGGAAAGCCTTGCCGCCTCTTACTGGATCCTGGAAATTTTCAAATACGGCGTTCATTGTTCTAAGTTTTATGGAACTGTACCGGCCATTTAATAAATGAAACAGCTCCTATTTTGTTCAAATTGTATTTTATCCAAATTAAATCCCACAATTCCAAAATGAAACTCAACGTACTTTATATGGCTGCGGCACTTTTTTTTCTCGCCAGTTGTAAGAATGATACAAATAAGGAAGAAGACCCCATTACTTCCAATCCTGACATAGAAGATGTTGATGCACCAGTAAAAGACACCGTACAGGCCAAAAACATAACCGAAAGGGATTTTAGTGTTACCAGAGAGAATGCCTATAACGATATGTTCCTGGACAGTCTCGCAATGGAAAATTATATCAGTAAAAGGGAGTTGGCAGATAAAAAAATTGCCCGCCGTATCCGAAGTTTCTACAATGCCAGAAACTACCAGTATGCCTGGTTCTCGACAAAAGGATTAACAGAACAATCCCGTTTTTTCTGGAACCAATATGATTATGCGGTCACCCACCTGAAGGACAGCTCCCTGGTCAATACTGCTTTTTATAAAGACGCCCAACGATACCTGAACCAGGAAAAAATGACGGCCAATACGAAAGATGCAGCGATCTTAAATACAGAATTTGGTTTTACTGAGCATTTTATCCGCTTTATCAACAGCACATACGAAAAAGGCTATGTAAAAAGAAAGGAGCAGGAGAAATTTGTACCGATTAAAAAACAAGACCCGCTTGAAACAGCCGATTCACTGCTGAACAAGAAACACAGTGATGAAAAATATTATGAACAGGTAAATGATATGTATGGTAACCTGAAAAAGAACCTGCAATTATATTATGATATTGCAAAAAATGGCGGATGGGCTACAATACCCACTGCCAAATCCATTAAGAAAGGTGAAACGATGGCCTCTATTCCATTGATAAAAAAAAGGCTGCAGTGGACCCAGGACATGCCAGGCAATGATACAACTGCTATTTTCACAGACACCCTTGAATTAGCCGTGAAAAAATTTCAAAAAAGACACGGGTACAAGGAGGATGGTTTGATTACTGCCGCTTTAATTAAGAACATGAATATTCCGGCAAGAGAGCGGCTGATGCAGGTACTTGTGAATATGGACAGGATGCGCTGGTTGCCACAAAAGCCCACCGGTAATCTTATCATTGTGAACTTACCGGAGTTTATGCTGCATGTATACGATGGCAACAAATTACTTTTTGATATGGTCGTTGTCGTTGGAAGAGTTGGCAATAATACCATGATGTTTAATGGTAACCTCAACCAGATCTATTTCAGCCCTTACTGGAATGTTCCGCAAAGTATTATTAAGAATGAAATAATTCCGGCAATAGCCAGGAACCCCAATTACCTAGTAGGTAAAAACATGGAAAGAGTTGGCTCCGGGATCCGGCAACGCCCCGGCCCGGGCAATGCCCTGGGTAAAGTAAAATTCATTTTCCCCAACAGCTTCAACATATATTTTCATGATACGCCATCTAAAAGCTTATTCGGACAGGATAAACGGGCCTTCAGCCACGGTTGTATCCGCCTGAAGGAACCTCAAAAAATGGCAGAATGGTTATTGAAAAATGACCCTGACTGGAATACTGAAAAAATAGTTTCTGCTATGAACCAGACGACAGAAAAATATGTAAAACTGAAAGATGCAGTACCGGTCTTTATTATTTATTACACGGCCTGGGTAGACAGCGATGGCCAGCTAAATTTCCGGGACGATGTGTACCAGCACGACATTGAAATTGTAAAGAAAATGTTCACCGCCAACCCTGTCTCCAATAAAACGGCAAAGACCGACACCCTGAAGACGAATTAGTACAGTAATAAAGCATATTAACCGTTCATCCCAAATGCTGCTTGTTCAAGCAGCATTTTATATTCGGTTACTGCCATACTATTACCGGCTGTGCTAAACCAAAACTGTATACTTTATGGTAAGGTATGTTATGTCCTTCAAAGTGCCGTCGGGCCTGCAACAAACTGCACAAAAAGTAATTGACCAGTATTTTGAGGCGCTGCATAAACATGGCCCCGGTGGTATGCGCAGCCAATGTTATGCAGACTATAATAATGCCTGCTACTTTGTACACATCAAGAGTTTTAAAAGAGAATCTGTCGCTAATCATCATTTCAGGTCCGGTACATTCCAGGAGTACCTGCAACAACTGGCAACTCTCTGCGGAGATATGCCTTCGTTTTCCCGCCTGGAACAGCAGCAAACATTTGAATCGATCTATTAGGGTCCTGTTTGGGAATCAAAAAGAGACGGTGTTACCTTCGCTATCATTCGGTCTGCTGGCTTTTCTTTTTGTTCGGGTTGCTAATGCTAAACCTTGCTCCGATATTGAGCTGCGCCACAAAAGAAGAACGCAGGTCAAAAGACTCATAACGATTGTGTGCTACTGAAAAACTTCCAATATTGGCAAATAACATGATGCGGGCTGATGCCATCAAGAAAAGACCCGGGGCAACTGACAATTCCCCTTCGCTGTAACGATTATTCAGTTTCAGTGATCCGGATTGGTTGTCATATATGCTAATCCGGTTAAATGAAAGTGAACCGTCGAGATACCAACCCCACTTATGACTTTTTTTGAAATAATGATACCGCTTATACGAAGTGCCAACAGCATGGCTGGAAATATGACCGCCATATAATGCAGATGGAGATGAATTGAACCGGGTATAATTATAAAAAATACCCAGCTCGCTATGCTCCGTCAGGCCGATGGAAAGTGAAGGCTGCAACATATTCGTATTGTAATAAAATATTTTCCTTCCAACACTAAGAATGCCGTACCATTTATTTTTTTCAACCTGGGCAAAGAGAGGCCCAATTGTGAAAAATAAAATGATGGAAAAAATTATCCGTTTGCCCATGACAACTGGTTTTATCAAACCTAATGCTCCTTAACTGGAATCCCAATAAGGTAAAATTCGTTTAACATTTCTTTAGTGCCCTGTCCTTATTTGTAAAGGTACATCCCCGGCAGCAACGGCCGGTTCGTGCATAAAAAAAATAAAAATCCATTTCAAAACCTGTAAATTTATCCCTCATAAATTAAACACCTACTGCCGATCCCGTTCTGTTACAAGGATTTGGCGGCGTGACAAAATCAAAATGGATATGCCCCGTGTTATAGTTCCTGTTGACTTCTCCGAAACATCGTTGAATGCCGCCCGCTTTACCGCCAAAATGCTGGCCGGTAAAAAAGAGGCTGTTGCCATTCTTTATAACAATTACGAAAGCGATGGCGATTATGATGTGGTCGTTGGGTACCAGGAAAGCCTGAAAAGAGAATTTTTGGCAATAGGGGTTGAAAAAGTGGAATACGAAAACGAAATGGGGGGCGACCTGATTGAAAATATTGCCCGTCTTGCGCTTTCCAGCAGGGCTACATTAATTGTTATGGGTATTACCGGAAAGTCGGAAGTACGGCAGGCCATGTTTGGCAGCAACACACTTAAATTGGTAGACAAGAACTTGTTGCCGGTGATGATTGTTCCGCCAGATGCGATATATAAAGGCATTAATAATGTGGTCTTCACCTCCGATTTTAAGGATGTGGAAGCCACAACCCCTTCAGCGTTGATCAGCACCGTACTGGAGATATTTCACCCGATGCTGCATATTTTAAATGTGAGTAAGGGAAACCATCCCACACCACCCGAAGACATACAACAGGGAGAAATAGCATTCAGGAAGATGTTTGAGCTGTTTAATACAAAATTTAATTACGTTACAGGAACCGATTTCTATGAATCAGTGGATAATTTCGTTAAAGAAAACGATATTGATGTATTGGTCACCATTCCCAAACACCAGAGCAATGCGGTATCCCTGTTTAAATCCTCCCATACCAAACGGCTGGCTTATCACAGCCGCATTCCCATTCTAGCGGCGCATGAATAAAGACAGGAAATACCCTGCTTACAACTATACTTGACTTCCCGGCAACAAACTGCTAACTTTGACCTGTTTCCGTCTATGCGATACTATTCAAAAAAACTGAGCCGTATTTACAGTTTTGCCGAGCAATCACTCCCGGCTAATTTTTATATCCCTGATTAAATGCCCGCCACTGACCTTTATTAAGCTGCCATTGTAATCCCGGCATCATGGCAGGATTGTCTCATTAATTATTGCTTATATGAAAAATATTAAACTGATCGAAGTGCCTTCGGAAATTGGAGCCGGTACCCGGGGCGCCAGCCTGGGTGTAGAGGCTATTAAAATTGCTGCCCTGGATTTTATGAGTAATTTTTTTATTCATTTCCCGTCTGAAAAGATATCCTCGGAAAATAAATTGTTGTATGAACCCATTGAGTCGCCTTATGCCAAACGTATAAAAGGGGTTATTTCCATCTATGAAAAAGTTTCCAAAGCCATCAGCGATGCGATGAAAAATAATTTTTTTCCCGTTGTTATTAGTGGCGACCATAGTACGGCAGGCGCCACAATTGCAGGTATTAAAATGGCCAAGCCCAAAAGTAAACTAGGTGTGATCTGGATAGATGCACATGCTGATATGCATACACCCTACACTACTCCTTCCGGGAATGTTCACGGTATGCCGATGGCTATTTCTATCAATGAAAACAATGATGACTGTGCTGTACATGACGTAGATGAAGAGACTGCTAAACATTGGAACTACCTGAAAAATATTGGTAAAATAGCCCCGAAGGTATTGCCGGAGGATGTGGTATTTATTTCACTCCGCGACTATGAAAAAGAAGAACGGCATTTGATCGAGAAATATAACATGAAAGTGATCACCTCAAAAGAAGTACGGAACAAAGGCGCTGAGAATGTGGTAAGGGCCGTGACCCGCTACCTGGCCGACTGTACGGATATTTATATCTCCTTTGATGTGGACAGTCTTGATTCTTCCATTTCCAAAGGAACCGGTACACCTGTCAGTAATGGGCTAAAAGAAAGGGAAGCAGAAGACCTGATCAGTAAATTTATGCAGAACCGCAAAGTCTGCTGTTTTGAAATAGCAGAAGTAAACCCCACCCTGGATAAAGAAAACCTGATGGCAGAAATTGCCTTCAACATATTGCAGCGAAGTGTGAATATCCTTTTAGTGAATTAATGACCAGGGAACGTTTTTTCTAATCCTGTCTTAAAATCGACAGGCAGGTAACCAAGTTTCTTTTTTGCTCTGTCAATAAGAAAATTGGTTCGCAAAGGTCTTCGGGCTGGTTGCGAAAAATCAGCTGCCGTTACTTTTTTAATCAGCGTACTGTCTAATTGCAGGTAGTCCGCTGTTTGGCAGGCCATCTGGTAAGGCGTCAGCACTTCTTCCCCGGATAAATGATAAATACCTTTAGCCTTTTTTTCAATAATCGAGACAATACCAGCAGCAAGATCTTCCACATAGGTGGGAGTTCTTACCTGGTCATCCACCACTTTGTACTCCTCTCCTTTCTCCAGCTTTTCTTTAACGACTGTAAGCAGGTTTCCCCTGCCTCCAACAGGAATACCATACACGAGTGATGTGCGGACAATGGCCCATTCATATTCATATTCTTTCACCGCATCTTCTGCTTCCGCTTTTGTTTTGCCATAAAAGTTAACCGGCATAATGCTGTCATCTTCCTGGTAGTATCCTTTATCACCATTAAAAACAAAGTCAGTAGAAATAAAAACAAAAAAACTTTTCTGCTCTTCTGCATTCAGTAACAGGGTAACGGTTCCCTCAACGTTTGTGAGATACGCAGGCCATTGCTGCAATTCACAATCATCCGGTTTGGTCATCGCTCCTGCATGCACAATGATTCCGGGCTGGTATTTCTCAAAAATATCATGTACGGCAAAAGGATCCGTAAAATCCAGTTCCTCATACACAAAGCCTTTCCTGTTTCCTAAAGCGAGACGGGATGGACCCTTACCGGTAGCGACAAGTTCATAGCCTTTATCCAGCAATTGTGCCGATAAATAATGCCCCAAAAAACCATTAGCCCCGGTAATCAGAATTTTCATGATACAAATGTAGTGAACAAAAAATCCTGTTCATAGAGAACAGGATCTTGCGTATTAAATTTGAGCGATCCGGTTGTAATCCTTTTAAAACCCTTTCTTCGGGACTGCTGTTGTAGCTGGTTCCTTAAACGGCATCCCTAAATTATACATGACAAAACTCCAGACATCAGTTGTTTCTTCGATTTGTTTGCTGGTAGGCTTGCCTGCACCATGACCTGCATTGGTATCAATACGGATCAGCATGGGACTGGCACCTGCATTATATTCCTGTAACCGAGCAGCGAATTTGAAAGAGTGCGCCGGTACTACCCTGTCATCATGATCAGCAGTAGTAACTAAAGTTGCCGGATAACTTACACCTTGTTTTAAATTATGATAAGGAGAATATTTATATAAATAGGGAAACTGGCTGGCTGAATCAGCATTGCCATACTCAACGGCCCAACCCCAGCCTACAGTAAATTTATGGTAGCGCAGCATATCCATTACCCCTACTGCCGGTAACGCGACTTTAAAAAGATCCGGCCGTTGAGTCATCGCAGCACCCACCAATAAACCGCCATTGCTTCCGCCGCGAATAGCGATCTTCTGGTTATTGGTATATTTTTCTTTGATCAGGTGTTCCGCTGCTCCAATAAAATCATCAAATACATTTTGCTTTTTTTCCAGCATTCCTGCCTGGTGCCATTTTTCTCCGTACTCACTGCCACCTCGCAGCGTTACCGAAACATAGATACCTCCCTGCTCAACAAAAAACGCATTGCTGGTACTAAAACCGGGAGTGATGGGTATATTAAAACCACCATACCCGTATAAGAGTACCGGATTTTGCCCGTTTCGAACCATCCCTTTTTTATAAGTGAGGAACATCGGAACTTTTGTTCCGTCCTTACTTGTAAAGAAAACCTGTTCTGTTACAAAATCGTCTGTTTTGATTTTTATTTCGGTTTTACGGAATAAGGAAGACTGACCGGTAGTAATATTATACCGGTAAATGGATGGCGGAGTACTGAAGGAAGAAAAAGTATAAAAGAATTCTTTGTCTTGCTTTTCACCAGCAAAACCACCCGCAGTGCCAATACCGGGCAACCTGATCTCCCTTACCAATTTACCATCATAGCTGTATTGATAAATCTTGCTGGCGGCATCTTTTAAATAAGTGGCAAATAAATAACCCCCGCCAGTACCTACACTTTGCAAAGCTTCTTCTTTTTCAGTGATGATCATTTTCCAATTTGTCTTCCAGGGATTTTTAGGGTCGATCAGTACGACCTGGTAATTAGGAGCCCCATCATTTGTACGGACAAGCAATTTACCTCCATTGTTATCTATTATATCCGGTTCGGTAGAAAAACCGGGTATCAAAAGTTTGAATTTTGTCTGGGAAGGATCTTTTTTGTCCTGGTACCATAGTTCCCCTCCACTGGTTCCTTCAGATACATTCAACAAAAGAAAGCGGCCATCTTCCGTTAGTCCTGCACCATGAAAACGGAGCGGATGCTCTTTATCTTCATGTACGAGGATATCTTTGGACTGTTGTGTACCGAGTTTGTGATAAAAAACTTTATGATACAGGTTTTGTTTACTCAATTTTGATTTTTCATCAGGTTGATCATACCCGTTGTAATAAAAACCATCATCCCCGTTCCAATTGGCACCACCAAATTTTGTCCATTCGACCTTCTCCTCTAATACTTTTTTAGTAGCCGATTCCATGACAAATATTTCCTGCCAATCGCTCCCTGCCACAGCAATTGAGTACGCAAAATATTTTCCTGTTTTACTGAAATTAGTACCACCCAAAGCCGCAATCCCGTCTTTATTCAGTGTATTAGGATTCAAAAACTCTTCCGGTTTACCCGTCAATCCCTTCTGCCGGTACATCACTGACTGATTTTGCAAACCATCATTTTTAAAAAAATAATAGTGGTCAGCTTTTTTAAAAGGAGATGAATACCGGGGATAGTTCCAGAGGTCTTCCAGCCTTTTTTTGATCTTATCCCGTTGGGGAATTGTGGCGAGATAATCAAAGGTTACTTTATTCTGGGCCTTTACCCAGGCTTTGGTCTCTTCGCTGTTATCATCTTCCAGCCAGCGGTAAGGGTCTGCTACTTTGGTTCCGTGGTAATCCTCCGTAGTCTCCCCTTTTTTTGTTTCCGGGTATTGTAGCTGTGCGGGAAGTACGAAGGGAGATAATAAAAAGAGTAGGGAAAGTATCCTTTTCATGCGAAAATTTTTTATTCAGCTAAAGATAAAGGAAGTACCTGCAAGAATAAAACCTGCTTTACGGGAGGTTTTACCGGTGGATAAGTGAGCCTTTTCAGTCTTTAATGACTGTCGGTGCTCCTTCTGAGAGCCAGGTGGCAAATATTTCTGACAGCTTCCAATCCCTGCCGGCATAAAGGCGGGGTCGGGCTAATAAATAATCTAAGAATTTTACCAGGTCAGCGGGCTGGCATTCCGCCATCACATAAAGTGTCTTCCTCCCTTTGTAATCCCCGCTGTTGATCGGTTTATCAATAGAAGGGTTATTCTCAAGAAAATACTGACCCGTGAAGCGAATATCTGCCACCATCGAGTCAATAGTTTTTTTTTCACTGGCTGCATCCCAATACGCAAAAACAGTATACCGGTCAAAAAACGGAGCTTCGTAAACATCCTGGAGGCGGATAAAATGGGCGGCAATTTTTGGAATAAAGCCATAGTGGATGGTAGTTTTTTCCATTAGTACATAGAGCAAATCACCTTTTTTTAATGCAAGGCCGCTTTTATTATTTCCAATAGAGAAATAATAATAATCTGCTTTTATCAAATGACATTTACCGTATCCCTTTTCGACAGTCTCTTCCTTTGAACCATTATACATTCCCCATACCAGTCCCAATTGTTTTTCTTTCAGCGAATGACCATCCGGCAGTTGAACCTGCACCACCTTTACACTATCATTCAGGTCAAGAATATAATCAGTAATAGGAAATGCCCGTAGCCATTTGGAAGTATCAGCCTGTGCAAATCCGTTGATGTGAGCGCCAAGAAGTAAGAAAATAGAAAAATTTCGCATGGGTAGATTTGTGTAGCAACTTACAATTGTCATTTTGTTATTTTTATCCGGGTTGCTGGGTATTTTTTTTCAGCTAAAACCAGTTATACTACAAGGATAGCTGACCAAATGCTACACGGGTAGTATCTTCGTTAGGCTCAACCGAACAACCGTTAGCGTGTAATAAATACACATTCAAAACATAATACTTATTTTTGGACTGTTTAAAAGAAGAAATGGAAAAGAAAGTAACCAGGATCGGAGTTTTAACATCGGGCGGTGATTCCCCGGGCATGAATGCAGCTATCCGGGCGGTAGTACGTACAGGCATCTATCATGGGTTAGAAGTCTATGGTATTATGCGTGGCTACCAGGGCCTTATTGAAGATGATATTTATCGGATGGAATCCCGATCTGTAGCTAATATTATTCAGCGCGGCGGCACCATGCTGAAGACAGCCCGTTGCAAAGAGTTTTTTGAACCCGAAGGAAGAAAAAAAGCCTATGACAATTTAAAAAGAAGAGGCATTAATGGCCTGGTGATCATCGGGGGAGATGGCTCATTCCGGGGTGCTGTGAAATTCAGCCAGGAATTTGATATTCCCTGTATTGGAATCGCCGGCACTATTGATAAAGATATCCATGGCACAGACTTTACCATTGGTTTTGATACAGCAGTAAATACCGCAGTGGAAGCCATTGATAAGATCAGGGACACCATGGATGCGCATGACCGGATTTTTATTATAGAAGTTATGGGAAGAGACGCCGGATATATTGCCCTGCATAGCGGTATTGCCACCGGTGCAGAAAATATATTATTACCCGAACGAAAAACAGACATGGACGATATTATCAGTTCCCTACTCGAAAAAGAACGGAGAAAAAAACTGGTGAACCTGATTGTGGTGGCAGAAGGTGATGGTTTCGGCGGAGCCAATGAAGTGGAAAAAATATTAAAAGTAAAACTACCGAAGGCAGAAATAAGAGTTTGCATCCTCGGCCATATTCAACGGGGTGGTTCACCAAGCTGTATTGACAGGTTGATAGCCAGCCGTATGGGATATCATGCCGTTGAATCATTGATTGAAGGACGCCATAACATGTTCGTGGGTATCCTGAATAATAAAATGCACTACATACCGTTGGAGAATGCAGTAAAAAATAAAGGGAAGATCAGTGAGGAGTGGATGAAGATCGTAAAGATTTTAGCTTCGTAATTCAAATGATTAAAAAACAGTAACCAGAACTCAACAAAAATCATGGCAAAACACTCACAGAAGTACTATCATAAATCAATGAACCGGGAAGCCGGTCTTGCGCATAAAAATCATCGTACCAAAATCGTTGCCACTGTAGGCCCTGCCTGCGATACCTATGACAAACTACTTGAATTGGTAATTGCCGGTGTCAATGTGTTCCGCCTGAATTTTTCACATGGGTCGCACGAAGACAAAACAAAGATCATTGAACATGTCCGCAAGATCAATAAGACCGAACCTTTTAATATTGCGATTCTCGGTGACCTGCAAGGCCCTAAATTAAGGGTAGGAGAAATCAAAGATGGCGAAATGATGATCAAAGCCGGTGACATACTCACTTTCACGAATGAAAAATTGATTGGCACCATAGAAAGGATCTATGTGTCCTATCCCAACCTGCATGCAGACGTAAAAGTCGGCAATACGATCCTCATCAACGATGGCAGACTGGAAGTAAAAGTTAAAAAAATACTGAAGAACAATGATGTACAGGTGGAAGTAATCTTAGGAGGTATACTGTCTTCAAAAAAAGGGATCAACCTTCCTGATACTAAAATATCACTGCCAGCCTTAACCGAAAAAGATCTGGTTGACCTCGACTATATCATTGAGCAACAACTCGACTGGGTGGCCCTTTCTTTTGTGCGTAGTGTAAAAGACCTGGCTATACTCCGTAGCAAGCTTGATCAGAAAAAGAGTATGACAAAGATCATCTCTAAAATAGAAAAACCGGAAGCGTTGGAAAATTTGCGGGATATCATCATTGAATCGGATGCTGTTATGATTGCCCGTGGTGACCTTGGTGTGGAACTGCCGGTTGAAAAAATACCACTACTTCAAAAGCAGATCATACGCATGTGCCTGCACAGGGCGAAACCCGTGATTGTAGCTACACAGATGATGGAGAGCATGATCGAATTCAATAAGCCTAACCGGAGCGAGATCACTGATGTAGCCAATGCCGTAATAGAAGGTGCTGATGCCGTGATGCTTAGTGCAGAAACCGCTACCGGCGATCATCCTACGCTGGTGGTAGAAACCATGCGGAAGATTATAACGGAAGTAGAAAAATCAGGATATAATTATAACCGGGAAGATGAACTGGCGCCACAACCCCACTCTCCTTCTTTCCTGAGCGATGCCATTTGTTATAATGCCTGTAAGCTCGCCAAAGATGTAAATGCAGATGCGCTGATCGGGATGACGGAAAGCGGTTATACGGGTTTTATGCTGAGCAGCTATCGTCCCAAAGCTCCCTTATATATTTTCACGAAAGAAAAATCCCTGGTCAACCAGCTATCTCTCAGCTGGGGTGTAAGGGCTTTTTATTATGATGAAGAAGAAAGCCTCGATGATATCATCTTCGACCAGATCGATATCCTGAAGGAAAGGAAATTTTTAAAATCAGGAGATATCGTGGTGAATACCGGCAGCACACCGGTGCCTTTGCATTTACCAACCAATGTTTTAAAGATCACCACCGTAGAATAGACGGTATGCTTACATTTTCCGGATCTTAATATTGCGGTAGCAAACTTCATCACCATGGTCCTGCAGACCTATACGTCCTTTGCGATAGGTGGAGAAGGCTGGCATGCTTCTGAATTTGCTTCCTGCTACTAATTTTTTCCAGTTATCATCCCATAAGATGGTGGAGACCACTTTTTCCCCGTTCAGGAATAAGTCCAGTTGGCCATTTACGCATTTTATTTCAGCCAGGTTCCATTCGCCAACTGCTTTTACTGTTTCTTTCGAGGATGATATCAGGTCATAGAGGTCACCCGCCCGGTGTTTTACAATCTTTGCATCCGGGTGGCCGTCATTATCCAGTACCTGCATTTCCATTCCGGTTTCCCAGGGCCAGTTATATTTGGGTTTGTCTTCATGAATAAAAAAGATAATTCCGCTATTGCCATTCTTGCTGATCTTCCATTCCAGTTGCAAATGAAAATTATCATACTCTTCGTCTGTAACAATATCCCAATCGCCTTTGATCTTGAATTGTTTCTTTACAAGGGTTTCAAGACATAAGACACCGTCCTTTACTTTCCATACTGAATCAATGGCACCCCCACCATATTTATGCCACCCGGCTGAACTCTTACCATCAAACAATAATTTCCATCCTTCCTTTTTTTCTTCACTGGTCAGCAAATCAGACACGGTCGATTGTTTCGATGAATTGCAGGAAAACAGGAGGACGGTTATTGCCGAAATTGTCAATAGCTTCCGCATGAATCATTATTTTTTGAGTAAGAGAATATATTTTACTATCGCGGTTGCATCCGCTTCTGTTACAGAACTGTTCGGGGGCATTGCGATATCACCCCAAACACCGCTTCCACCCTTCATCACTTTCTCTGCCAGCATTTTTATATTGGCTTCAGTACTTTCATACTTGTTGGCCACTTCCCGGTAGGCAGGTCCGGTCAATTTTTCGTCAATTTTATGGCAGGTCAAACAGAGATTCTTAGAATCAGAAATAAGGGCCAGCCCTTTCTTGTAATCTGGGTTGCTACTGAGGTCATCCGCCGGTTTCGTTTCGGTGCCCTCGCCCTCTTGTTTATCTTTAGCAGAACCACAAGCCATCAAAAGACTAATAAAAGTTATAAGAACAAAAAACTTTTTCATAAAAAAATATTTTTTAAATATACATCGAAATAAACAGTTATCCCAAACCTAATGAATTCCGGTTACGCTGCTCATCGGCAGCAGCCGCTGCAAAATCATCAAAGGCCTTATCAGTTACCCTGATAATGTGTTGCTGGATAAAGGCGGCTCCTTCTGTGGCCCCATCTTCGGCATTTTTTATACAGCATTCCCATTCCATCACGGCCCAGCCTTTATAATCATATTGTGCGAGCTTACTAAAAATAGATTTGAAATCAATTTGCCCGTCCCCAAGGGAACGAAAACGCCCCGCCCTGTCTATCCAGTTCTGATACCCGCCATACACCCCTTGCTTACCAGTAGGGTTAAACTCAGCATCCTTTACATGAAACATTTTTATCCGTTCATGATAAATATCGATATAAGAAAGGTAATCGAGACATTGTAAAACAAAATGAGAGGGATCATATAGCAGGCAGGCCCTTTTATGGTGGCCGGTCTTATCCAAAAACATTTCGTAACTGATCCCATCATGAAGATCTTCACCCGCATGAATTTCATAGCAAAGATCCACACCACAGTTATCAAACTCGTTTAAAACCGGTAACCAGCGATTGGCCAGTTCGGTAAACCCTGTTTCCACTAATCCAACTGGTCGTTGCGGCCAGGGATAAACCATGGGCCAGAGTAATGCACCGCTGAAAGTTGCATGTGCATTTAATCCTAAATGCTGAGAAGCTTTAGCAGCATACTTTAATTGCTGTATGGCCCAGGCGGTCCTCGCTGTTGGGTTGCCATGTACCACTGCAGGAGCAAAACTATCAAACAAACTATCATAAGCAGGGTTAACAGCTACCAGCTGTCCCTGCAAATGAGTGGAGAGTTCCGTTATCTCCAGGCCGCAATCATTGACAATGCCTTTTATTTCATCGCAATAAGTTTTACTTTCAGCTGCTTTTTGAAGATCGATACAGCGCCTGTCCCAGGTAGGTATCTGCACCCCTTTGAATCCTAGTGCTTCTGCCCAGAGGCAAATGGCTTTCAGGTCATGAAATGGAGGTGTATCATTCATGAACTGTGCTAAAAATATACCCGGGCCTTTAATAGTTGTCATTGAAAATTGATTATTGAATATTTATTTTATAATGAAGTCCATTTTGTCTCACTGCGGCTGCTTTCAAGTACTTTCTCTATAAATAACATTCCCCTCACCCCGTCTTCAATACCCGGAAAGTCCAACCATTCTTCCTTAGGTGTTTCTCCACTCAGCTGGGCCTTTACAGAAAAAGCAAAATTGCGGTAATGATTGGCAAATGCTTCCAAATACCCTTCAGGGTGACCGGCCGGCGTCCTTGAATTATGTTTTGCATATGAACCTAGATAACTCTCGCCCGCTCTCCATATTTCTGCCGGCTTATCCTGCCATTTAATATGGAGTGTATTGGGTTCTTTGTGCGACCAGTCAAGCCCTCCTTTCTCACCATATACCCTTATACGGATATTATTTTCTTCCCCGGTTGCTACCTGTGTCGCAAATAAAATACCGCTGGCACCATTATTCAATTTAAGCAACACTGAACCATCATCATCGAGTTTTCTTCCGGGTACCGTAATGTTCAGGTCGGCGCAAATCTTTGTTACCTGCAATCCCGTCACATACTCAGCCATATTAAAAACATGGGTACCAATATCACCAATAGCACCGGCGGCCCCGCTTTTGGTTGGGTCGGTCCGCCAATCAGCTTGCTTATTACCCGAACTTTCCAGCAAATTACTCAGCCAGCCCTGGGGATATTCCACGTACACTTTTCGGATAGCTCCAAATTTTCCACTTAACACTTGTTGCCTGGCTTCTTTAAGCAAAGGATAACCTGTATAAGTATGCGTGAGACAGAAAAGCTTACCACTTTTTTCAATGACAGATTGAAGTGCCAGTGCTTCTTCTAAATTAAAAGTGGCCGGCTTATCAAGTACCACATGAAAACCATTTTCCAACGCCAGTTTGGCTGGCTCAAAGTGAAGATGGTTGGGTGTTACAATACTGACAAGGTCCATCCTTTCATGGGCAGGCAGGTCTGCTTCTCTCCGGATCATTTCTTTATAACTACCATAAACCCGTTCGGGTGAAAGGTATAAACGAACACCTGTTTGTTTTGATTTTTCAGGATCACTGCTAAAAGCACCACATACCAATTCGATTTCTCCGTCCATCGATGCAGCAATACGATGTATAGCACCGATAAAAGCGCCCGGGCCGCCACCGATCATTCCCATGCGTAATTTTCTTAATGCCATTGCAAACGTTTGAGGTTAATATTGTTAATTGAAAAAATATCTGGCAGCAACATAAATCAATGTTTAAAAATAGTACATTTAGTTTTTAAACGATTGATTTTAAAAAATTTCCGGTTAACAAAAGGCTTGCTTATGAAATCTACGGTTCGCTTCCAACTTTCTGCAATGATGTTCCTGAATTTTTTTGTGTGGGGAATCTGGTTCGTAACGATGGGTACTTATCTTACCAAAGGAACTATCGGGGCTACTGGCGGGCAAACAGGTCTTGCATATGGAACACAATGTCTTGGCGCCATTGTGGCACCGTTTATTGTAGGTATGATTGCTGATCGTTTTTTCGCAGCACAAAAAATTCTTGGGGTGTTGCATTTAGCCGGGGCCGGTTTGCTTTTTTATATAGCATCGCAAAGCAGCTTTGGCTCTTTCTACTCGTTACTGCTTATCTATATGATTATTTATATGCCCACACTGGCATTGGTAAATGCAATTGCATTAAAACAAATCTCAAATGCAGAGAAAGAATTTTCAGGCATTCGTATGTGGGGAACAATCGGATGGATAGTAGCCGGTTTAATAATTGGCTGGATGGCATGGGAATCAAACCCTGATTCCCTGAATATCACCTATAAAATTGCCGCCATTATTTCGGCGGCATTTGGTATTTATTCCTTCTTTCTGCCAGGTACACCACCGCCAAAAGCCGGACAAAATGTTTCTGTAAGCGATGTACTTGGACTTGATGCACTGAAAATATTAAAGGATAAGAATTACTTAATTTTCTTTTTAGCTTCAATACTCATTTGTATTCCTCTTGCTTTTTATTATGGACAGGCCAATCAATTTTTGAATGAAGTGGGCATGCAAAAGGCAGCGGCAAAAATGACAATGGGTCAAATCGCAGAAACGATATTCTTATTCCTTATGCCATGGTTTTTTAAACGATTCGGAACTAAGCAAATGTTATTATTCGGAATGCTGGCCTGGATAGTACGATATTTGCTCTTTGCTTATGGCGATATGGGTTCAGGCATCTGGATGCTGTATGCGGGCATTATCCTCCACGGCATTTGCTACGATTTCTTTTTTGTTACTGGGCAAATTTACACGGACCAAAAAGCAGGTCCAAGGATTCGTTCGTCAGCACAAGGGTTAATTACTTTGGCTACATATGGTGTCGGAATGTATATCGGTTTTTATGTGGCCGGTTTATATGTAGATAAAAATAGTGTGGCCGGTGGAGGTCATAACTGGCATACTATCTGGATTTTCCCCTGCCTTTTTGCAGCAGGTGTATCACTAATGTTTCTTGTATTATTTAAAAACGATAAGAAAAAATTAGCCGCAGTCTGATATGAAAAGAAGAGCCGCTTTAAAAACAATAGCAAGCAGTGCCACTGGTTTGGTTATAGCAGGCAGGCTATCGGCCTATTCATTTGAAAACGAACAATATTTTTCTTTAAATGGAAATATTAATCATTCTGTTTGCCAATGGACATATGGCGATATGCCATTAGATGAATTATGTGTAACGGTTAAAAAGTTAGGATTAAAAGCTATTGACCTGATAGCACCAAAAGACTGGCCTGTGCTGCAAAAGCATGGGCTTTACTGCTCCATGTGCTATACGGCAGCTGCCAAACAAAGTCTAACCGAAGGATGGAATAACCCTGCTTTTCAACCCGGGCTTATCAGAGATTTTACTGAAGCTATTCCCCTGGTAGCAAAAGCCGGTTATAAAAACCTGATTTGCTTTAGCGGCAACCGCAAAGGCATGGATGATGAAACAGGAATGAAGAATTGTGTGGCCGGTTTAAAAAAAATAATACCCCTGGCAGAACAAAATGGTGTGATTATCCAAATGGAATTATTCAACAGCAAAGTTGACCACAAAGATTATATGTGTGATAAAAGTGCCTGGGGAATTGAACTGTGCAAAAGGATAGGTTCAGAAAATTTTAAACTGCTTTATGATATTTATCACATGCAGATAAATGAAGGTGATGTAATAAGAACAATAAAAGACCATCATCAATATTTCGGGCATTATCATACCGCCGGTGTACCGGGCAGGCATGAGATTGATGATACCCAGGAATTGTTTTATCCTGCTATCATGCGGGCCATTGCTGCAACTGGTTTCAAAGGGTATGTGGCACAGGAATTCATCCCAACCGGTAAAGAAATGACTGATAAAGTAGCTGCATTAAAAAAAGCAATAAAAATCTGTGATATTTAAAATCTATTAATCTGAATATATGGCTGATAATACTTATGACGCAATTGTAATTGGCTCTGGCATCAGTGGTGGGTGGGCTGCAAAAGAGTTGACCGAAAAAGGATTGAAAGTACTGCTGCTGGAAAGGGGCCGTGACATTGAACATATAAAAGACTATGTCAATGCCAATAAAGAAGTATGGGAATTCCCGCATCGTGACAGTGCTACACAGCAAATGAAAAAGGATTTTCCGGTTTTGAAAAGAGATTACCCGCTGAATGAATCCACGATGGGTATGTGGGCCAACGAACAGGAATCGCCATATACGGAGGTCAAACGATTTGATTGGTACCGTGGATATCATGTCGGGGGCCGTTCCTTATTATGGGGCCGCCAGAGTTATCGCTTCAATAAGTGGGACTTTGAAGCCAACGCTAAAGAAGGTATAGCAGTAGATTGGCCCATCCGGTATGAGGATGTGGCGCCCTGGTACAGCTATGCTGAAAAATTTGCAGGTATACAAGGCAGTAAAGATGGGTTGGATGTACTCCCAGACGGTGATTTTATGCCGGCAATGGAACTGAACTGTGCGGAAAAAGAAGTGAAGAAAAGAATGGAAGCTTTTTACAAAAATACCCGGCATATTATTATTGGCCGGAGCGCTAATATAACGGTGCCGCACAATGACCGCACCAATTGCCAGTACCGCAACCGGTGCTGGAGAGGCTGCCCCTTTGGAGCCTATTTCAGTACACAATCAGCGACATTGCCGGCAGCGATGAAAACCGGCAATCTTACGCTTCGCCCCTTTTCAATTGTTACAAAAATCCTCTACAATAAAGACACGAAAAAAGCAACCGGTGTCGAGATCGTAGATGCCGAAACAAACAAAACCTATGAGTTCAAATCAAAGATCGTTTTTGTATGTGCTTCATCCTTTAACTCATCCTGGGTATTAATGAACTCTGCTACTGATGTATGGGAAGGCGGATTGGGGAGCAGCAGCGGTGAACTGGGGCATAATGTAATGGATCATCATTTCAGGACCGGAGCGGGTGGTACCGTAGAAGGCTTTAGCGATAAATATGAATATGGCCGCAGGCCAACGGGTATATATATTCCACGCTTTCGAAATGTTTATAACGATAAAAGGGATTATCTCCGGGGCTTTGGTTACCAGGGAGGTGCTGGTCGTGGCCGTGGAGCAGAAGTAGCCGAGTTTACCATCGGGGCCGACCTGAAAGAAGCAATGAGCATTCCCAAAGATGAATGGCATTTTGGCATTACCGGATTCGGAGAAATGCTGCCGGATCACAGTAATAAAATTTACCTCGATAAAGACAAAAAAGACAAATGGGGCTTACCGGTACTGGCCATGGATGTGGAAATTAAAGAGAATGAAAAAAAGATGCGTATTGATATGATGAACGATGCCAAAGAAATGCTGGAAGCCGCCGGATTAAAAGATGTAAAAGCTAATGATAATGGATACACAGTTGGTATGGGTATCCATGAAATGGGAACCGCCCGCATGGGAAGGGATCCAAAGACTTCCGTCCTCAATGGCAATAACCAGGTGTGGGATGCATTGAATGTGTTTGTAACAGACGGCGCCTGTATGACAAGTGCCAGTTGTGTGAACCCTTCATTGACCTATATGGCCTTGACAGCCAGGGCGGCTGAATTTGCAGTCAACGAATTGAAAAAAGGGAATTTATAAACTATTATTAGCAACTTAAAAAAGATACTATGGATCGCAGAGAACTTTTAAAAATGATTGCCGTACTTACCGGTGGTGTTGTTATTGGTGGCGAAGTGTTTTTGACGGGCTGTAAAACAGCCGGTAAAGCTGATGCAGGTTTTACCGCCGCTAATATTACTTTACTGGATGAGATCGGCGAAACCATTATACCGGCTACCTCCACTCCGGGTGCCAAAGCGGCTCAGATTGGTGAGTTCATGAAAACAATTGTAACGGATTGCTATACGGCAAAACAGCAAACCGCTTTTACCAACGGTATTGCTACGCTGGAAGAAGCCTGTAAAAAAGTAAACAGTAAAAACTTCATGGATTGTACCCCACAACAACGGCATGATTTCCTGGTAAGCCTGGAAAAAGAAGCTAAAGATTTTAATACAAAAAGTGATGTGGAGGATAAACCGAAGAGAGAAATTCATGAACAAACCAACGCAAAACTAGCCTGGAAAGATAAGACTGATTTTGAAGGGACTTCATCTCATTATTATACCATGATAAAACAACTCACATTGTGGGGTTATTTTACTTCAAAACCCGGGGCTACTCAGCAGTTAAGGAACTTACCAGTGCCTGGCAAATATGATGGCGCTTATCCATATGTAAAAGGTGATAAAGCATTTTCATAATACTTAACCCAACTTATGCAACAGAGCAGAAGAAGATTTTTACAATTGACCGGTGCTACGGCAGCGGGACTCACCCTGACAGGCTTATCAGGCCATTCCTTATTTAGCGGGGAAGATAAAAGAAAGATAAAAACATTTGGCCTCCAACTATACACCCTCCGGGATGTATTGCCGCAGGATCCGAAAGGCATTTTAAAACAAGTCGCTTCATTTGGTTACAAACAAATAGAAAGTTACGAGGGTAAGGATGGAATGTTCTGGGGGTTGGGTCATACTGGTTTTAAGAAATATATGGATGACCTGGGTATGAAAATGATCAACAGCCATTGTGATATGAATAAGGATTTTGAAAAAAAAGCTGGCGATGCTGCGGCGATCGGTATGAAGTACCTGATTTGTCCATGGGTGGGTCCGCAAAAAAAGTTGGATGATTTTAAAAAACTGGCCGATACTTTTAACCAGAAGGGAGAGATATGTAAGAAAAACGGGATCCGGTTTGCTTATCATAATCATGATTATTCCTTCAAAGCCATGGATGGACAACTACCACAGGATATAATGATGACAGGCACGAATCCCGATACGGTTGATTTTGAAATGGATATTTACTGGGTCGTAGTTGCCGGTCAGGATCCAATAGCCTGGTTTAAAAAATATCCCAACCGCTTTACCAGCTGCCATATAAAAGACAGGACGAAAAATCCGGGAACTGATAATGGCAAAAATTCAACCGACCTTGGCACCGGATCTATTGATTTCCGCAGGATATTAAAACCAGCCTCTAAATCAGGTATGCAATATTATATTGTAGAACAGGAAGCTTATCCGAATGGCACATCGTTGCAGGCGGTGCAAGCTGGTGCGGAGTATATGAAGAAATTGAAGATATAGTTTTCGAAAATCATAGCAACGCTTTACGCAAAGCCCCGACTTCGTTGGGGCTTATTGCGTTATTGGTATAACTTTCCCCCGAATCTTTAAACGCCTCATGAATAAATCCCATCTCACTTTTCTCCTTTCCTCTCAAGGAAGAATGAAACTCAACACAACCCGTCTTTGCCGCCAGCATTTTAATATTATCTGCCCGTACTCCGCTACCAGGCATTATGATAATACGCTCATCCGCTTTCTTATTTAATTCAGCTACCAAATTAACCCCATCTACTACAGACGGGCGTTGTCCGGAAGTTAAAATACGTTCACAACCTATTTCAATTAACTCCTCCAAAGCAAGAAAGGGATCTTTACAACGATCAAATGCCCGGTGAAACGTAACTCCTAAAGGATATGCAGCTTCTATTAACAGGGCTGTTCTTACCACATCAATCGTTCCGTCCATATTCAATAAACCTATCACTACCCCATCACATCCTGATTCCCTGCAAAGCTTCACATCTTTCAGCATGATCTCAAATTCATCTTTGCTATATAAAAAATCACCGCCTCTTGGCCGGATAATGGGATAGATGGAAACAGGAAAAGCTTCCCTGCATTGCCTGATCGTTCCAAAAGAGGGTGTTGTTCCGCCCTCTGCAAGATTCGCACAAAGCTCTATCCTGTCTGCCCCGCCTTCTACCGCAGATTTTGTGGTCAAAAAATCAGAAGTAGCTATTTCGATGATGTATTTTTTATTTTCCATTATTACTCCATCATAAATTTTGCCGCAACTAATTTTTCCATACTGTTTGTTTTAATAGCATAGGAAAACCCCTTATGAATTGCATAAGTCCCCACTTCTCCTTTCTTATTCACGGCTAAAAAAGCGACCTGGATATCTTTGGCTTTTGCTCCTTTTTTCCGGATGATCCTTTCGATCACTTTTTTACAAGCTGCTTCCGGGGATAGGCCCTGCCGCATCAATTCAATAACTGAATGTGAACCCGCAACCCGGATCACATCTTCGCCCTGCCCGGTAGCAGTGCAGGCTCCCACTTCGTTATCAACAAATAAACCGGCACCAATTATGGGTGAATCACCCAACCTTCCCCGCATTTTGAATCCTGCCCCACTGGTGGTACAACTGCCGCTCAGGTTTCCATGGGTATCCATTGCTACCATACCAATGGTATCATGATTCCATTCACCCGTCTCGAGTTTATAGGGAGCAAAAGGACCAGGATTATTTTTGCCTCCCTCTCCGGCAGGCAGGCTTTCAATATTTATCGCCGGTGGTTTATATTCAGTGTTTTTCAGCCATTTTTCATAATTCTTCTGCGCTTCAGGTGATAATTTTTGTTCTTCCAAAGTAAATCCTTCCGCAACAGCAAATTGCTGGGCTCCGGTTCCTACCAGCATCACATGCGGTGTTTTCTCCATCACACGCCGGGCAACAGCAACCGGATGTTTTATTCTTTCGAGGAAAGCAACACTGCCGCAATTGGAAAACTCATCCATGATACAGGCATCCAGGGTAACAAAACCATCACGATCGGGATTGGCATTCAGACCCACACAACAGTTTTGTTCAGATTCCGTCACCATCACCCCTTTTTCCACGGCATCCAATGCCCTACCCCCCTTACTTAGTATTTCCCAGGCCCCTTTATTAGCCCGCAATCCCGCATCCCAGGTTGAAATAACAACAGGTTTACCTTTTGTAATAACATTTTCGGTCATTGACCAGGCATCTTTCGTCAATAAGCTTGCGAAACCAGTAAAAGCCGAGAACCGGATGAACTTTCTTCGATTGAACATTGTTGCATATTTAAGCCGAAATTAAGGATTGTGCCGGTAAGAAAATAAAGCGGAAAGAATACAATTTGAGTTAAAAGTTTACCGTCTTCCAAACTTTCGGGCTAAGAAAAACCTTAATAAAATTTGCACAAAAAATATTTGATGTTTAAACATTGATTCATTACCTTTACATTTTAACACAAGAAAATGAAAATAGAAATTATATCAGGTAGTCCCCGGACAAACAGTGTAACCCGCAGGGTAGCTTTATACCTTCAAAACTGGTTAAGGGAAAATACTACACATGAGACCAGTATTATTGATCTCCGTGAGTGGCCCGTACCCCCGATGCAATCGGTATGGATATCACCAGAAAAAACACCGGTAGAATTTCAGCCATTGGCCAAAAGGATTTTTGAGGCAGATGCCTATATCCTGGTTACTCCGGAATATAATGGCAGCTACTCTCCTTCTCTGAAGAATTTGCTGGATCATTTTCCTAAAAGACACCGAAAGCCTTTTGGCATCGTAACAGCATCTCCAGGTGCGATGGGTGGTATCAGAGCTGCTCAACAATTGGTGCAATTGGTTCCTGCCTTATTTGGTATCGCATCGCCTTATATGCTGATTGTTCCTGCGGTAGATAAAAAATTTAGTCCGGATGGTGACCTGCTGGATGAAAGTTTCCAAAACGGAGTACATAATTTTATCTCTGAGTTTCTATGGCTGGCAGATCAATTGGTGGAAGCACCCGTCGAAAGCTTAAAATAGAAACTGCTTCCTTCCTGAACAAATATGTCGGAGCATTATTAATTATAAACTAAAAAAAAACCTCCTTCGCTAAGCCTTCCTGATGGCAGACAGGGCTTTGGAGGATAAAAAGGAGTTGATTATGAAAACCATTCTTCACAAGGCTGCTACAAGAGGCCATGCAAATCATGGATGGTTGGATTCTTATCACAGCTTTAGCTTTGCCGGTTATCATGACCCGGAAAGAATGAATTTCGGTGTATTACGAGTGCTGAATGATGACACAGTGGCCGGTGCCAGGGGCTTCGGTACACACCCGCATGAGAATATGGAGATCATCTCTATTCCTACCAGCGGTGATCTTGAACATTTTGACAATATGGGTAACAAACAGGTTATCCGCCAGGGCGATGTACAGGTAATGAGTGCAGGTACCGGTATTGAGCATGGTGAAAAGAACAAAAACCATGACAAAGCCGTAAAATTTTTCCAGATATGGGTGTATCCCAATCAAAAAAATGTAATACCCCGCTATGATCAGCAAAGTTTTGCGGATGCAGACAAGCACAACAAATTGCTGACTGTTGTATCACCTATCGGCACAAATGACGGTGGTGTACAGATTCACCAGGACGCCTGGTTTAGTTTGGGAAAACTGGATAATGGATTTGCTACTTGGTATGAACTCAAGAATAAAGAAAATGGTGTTTATGCATTTGTCATTGAAGGAGAAATTACCATCAATGGTGAGAAACTAAACAGAAGAGACGGGTTGGCTATCACCGATACCGATAAACTTGAAATCAAAGCGGATACTGAAGCAGAGATACTGCTGATGGAAGTACCAACTCCCCGTTAAAAATATTTTATTCGCATGGTCCTTACCCCAAAAGGAAGGGTTTTGAAAACTCATTAATAAAATTTTTTTTGTATGAGTAGTAATAAAACAATCGAAGCGATCATAGCACCACCTCCCGCTCATATGGTGGGTGATGGATTCCGGGTACATGGATTTTTTCCCGGAACACAAATTGATAAGAGAAGAATGAGTCCATTCTTTATGCTGGACTATGGTTCCAAAATCGAATTTACTCCTTCCGATGAACCAAGAGGTGTGGGCGTTCACCCTCATGCCGGTTTTGAAACGGTAACCATCGCCTATCATGGAAAGATTGCGCACCACGACAGCGCCGGTAACAGCGGAATAATTGGCGAAGGCGATGTGCAATGGATAACAGCCGGATCGGGTTTGTTACATAAGGAATATCATGAAAAAGAATTCAGTAAAACAGGTGGTCTCTTTCAGATGGTACAATTATGGGTGAACTTACCCGCAAAGTATAAAAAAACAAAACCTAAATACCAGGAGGTGACCAATAACATGATGGGCCGTCATTACCTGTCAGACAAAGAAAGTTTCATCGAGGTCATTGCCGGTGAATATAACGGTGTCAAAGGTCCAGCTGCTACGTTTACTCCAATGCAGCTATATAATGCAAGATTGAAAAAAGGAGCAGCCACAACGCTTAGTTTTCCTGCCGGGTATAATACAGGCTTGCTGGTGGTAAAAGGAAAGGTGACTATTAATAAAACTTTAGTTTCAACCGATCATTTCGTGCTGTTTAAAAATGAAGAAGAAAATATTTATGTGGAAGCTACAGAGGATTCAATCCTTCTGGTGCTCTCCGGTGAACCGATTGATGAACCCATTGCCGCTTATGGCCCATTCCTGATGAATACCTGGCAGGAAGTAGAAGAAGCGATTGAATCAGTGAGCAGGGGGAAGTTTGGAGTGCTGGAGAGCTAGTAGCAAGTGGGGTTTGGCTAGTGGGTAGTAGGGTTTGACTATTGGGGAGTAGGAAGTAGTGAGTAGGAAAATGGGAATTAGAAATTAATTTATTTTATCAATAATACAATGTTGGCTGCGATTTTGCCCCACTAGCCACTAGCCAAACCCCACTTCCTCTCATTAGCCACTAGCCAAAGCCCCATTACCCTTCTTCTCAATAAACGCAACCAGGTTCTTCCTTGCATTTTTCTGGATCTTTCTTTTCATAAATCCCGTCCAGCCTAATAAGACTCCTTTGAATCCCAGGGCCTGTGCCGCCCACCTGCTTAATTTGAAAGCATCGCTGTGCTCAATAATCTTCCCGTCTTTCAGTTTCATAAAAGCCTTGATATGGTTCACGACTTTCCGGCCTGTTTTGGAAAACGTATAACTGGCGACCCAGTTGCAGGTCGCATACTCTTCATCCAGTAATTGAATGTTGGAAAAACTCAGTGAAAAATCTTTGGCATTGGTACAGAGCATTTCCCACATGGCCCGGGCTTCATCGCCCCGCAGCAGGCCAAAAGCCGGGTCACTGAAAACAATATCCTCGCTGTAACAGCTATTCATAGTTTGATAATCCCGTTGCTGAAATGCTGTATAAAATTGGGTTATCACTTCCGTATTTGTCTGCATAAAATAAAAGTTGGGATGAAAGGGAATCAGTAAATTTAAAGCATCAAATTTACTTCTATGAGAAAAATTGCCAGTTCCCTTCTCTTCTTTCTTCTTACTGTTATTGGAAGTGCCCAAACTGAAAACCAGGATTCTGCCTGGATAAAAGACAATTACACAAAACTGGAACAATACATTCCAATGCGGGATGGTATCAAATTATTTACGACTGTTTACATTCCTAACGATAAAAGTGAAAAACATCCAGTCCTGATGGTAAGGACCCCCTACTCATGTGCGCCATATGGTAAAGAATTCTCTCCTCGTCTATGGAATGGCCATTGGAAATACTATGCCAGGGAAAACTACATTTTCGTGACACAGGATGTACGTGGAAGATGGATGAGCGAGGGAGAGTTTGTTGATGTCCGTCCCTTTAATAAAAATAAAACCGGTAATGTAATTGATGAAGCAAGTGATACCTACGACGCAATTGACTGGATCGTGAAAAACATCACTCCGAATAATGGAAATGTTGGCGTTTTCGGAATATCTTATCCCGGCTTCTATGCCACGATGGCTGCAGCCAGCAATCATCCTGCATTAAAAGCGGTGAGCCCGCAAGCACCCGTGACCAATTGGTTTATGGGGGATGATTTTCATCATAACGGTGCTTTCTTTCAAATGGATGGTTTTAGTTTCTATTCAGGATTTGGTAAGCCACGGCCGGTTCCTACGACGACAGGCAGCCGGGGTTTTGAATTCCCAGTAAGGGATAATTATAAATTCTACCTGGAAAATACCCTGCCAAAACTGATGCAGCACATGAAAGACAGTGTGGAATTCTGGAAAGAACTTTATGCACATCCTAATTATGACGACTGGTGGAAAGCCAGGGATGCCCGCCGGGCCATGCACAATATCAAGCCTGCCATGCTTGTTGTCGGTGGTTTGTTCGATGCAGAGGATTGCTGGGGTGCCTGGAATTTGTATAAGTCCATTGAAAAACAAAATCCTTCTGCAAGCAACAAGATAGTAATGGGTCCCTGGTCTCATGGGCAGTGGGCAAGTAATGATGGAACACAATTGGGTAATGTAAAATTTGGTAGTAATACATCTCAATGGTACCAGAATAATATCGAGCTGCCTTTCTTTAATTATTATCTGAAAGGAAAAGGTGATGACCCGAAAGTTGCTGAAGCCACTATTTTCTTTACCGGGGAAAATGAGTGGCGAAAATTAGGACAATGGCCACCTGTTGGTAACGGAAGAGATATTTACCTGGCAGAAAATGGGATTTTATCCTGGAATCACCCCGCCAAACAAAATAATTATACTGAATACATCAGTGATCCGTCTAATCCGGTACCTTATACAGAAGATGTACATTTTCGGAGAACAAGAGAATACATGACCGATGACCAGCGCTTTGCAGCAAGAAGACCTGATGTGCTAACATTTGAAACGTTTCCTCTAGAAGAAGACCTGACACTGGCCGGTCCAGTTATTGCCAACCTGAAAGTAAGTATCAGCGGTACAGATGCAGATTTTGTCGTAAAAGTGATTGACGTATTTCCAGATGACTTCAAGTACACCGGTACCATGCAATCAACAGGTCGTGCTACCGGCGGTGCCTACCCGATGGATGGTTACCAGATGCTGGTCCGGGGAGAAATTATGCGGGGGAAATTCAGAAATAGTTTTGAAATACCCACTCCTTTCATGCCTGGTAAGATAGAAACAGTAAAATTTGAATTACCGGATATTGCTCACACATTTAAAAAAGGTCACCGGCTCATGATACAGGTGCAGAGCAGCTGGTTTCCGCTGGCTGACCGGAATCCGCAACAATTCATGAATATCTATGAAGCAGTAGCAAGTGATTTTCAGAAAGCAACTATCCGCGTTTACCATGATTCGGAGAATACATCAAAGATCTTCTTACCCATACTAAGATAAAAAACACTATGCGATTGACAACAAGCTTATTAATTTCTTTATTTTTTGCGACGACTACATTAGCACAACAAAAACAGTTGACAATTATACCCTGGCCTCTGGAACTAAAACAGCACCCGGGGCATTACATGCTGAAGGATAAAATTACCGTCTCCAATAGTCTTCCCGAACATGAATGGAAAGGGTTGTTCAGCTATTTCAAAGTGGAAATGAAAAAGCAATTCAATATCACTGTAACAGAAGCACCAAAAGAGGAAAAAGGGGATATCGATTTTTTTATGAAACGGATGCCAACTTCAGGTAAGCCTGCCTACCAACTGGAAGTTTCAAAGGAAGGCATCAGGATCAACAGCAATTTTTCAGAACCCACTTTTCATGCCATACAAACTTTTTTCCAGCTGATACCATTGAATGTAATTAGTTCAAAAAGGGAAATCCCATTTGTTGAAATTTTTGATTATGCCCGTTTTAATTACAGGGGGATGCACCTGGATGTGGGTCGTCATTTTTTCCCGGTTTCCTTTATAAAAAAATATATCGACTACCTCGCATACCATAAGTTCAATACTTTTCATTTTCACCTTACAGAAGACCAGGGCTGGCGGATCGAAATTAAAAAATACCCGAAACTGACTTCTGTTGGAGCATGGAGAAACGGCACCATCATTGGCCGCTATCCCGGAACGGGTAATGACGGTAAAAAATATGGTGGTTTCTATACACAGAAACAAATAAAAGAAATAGTAAAGTATGCTACAGAACGCTTCATCACCGTTATTCCTGAGATTGAAATGCCCGGACATTCTTCTGCAGCTATCGCGGCTTACCCGGAACTGAGCTGCTTCCCGGCTAAGTCTACAGCGTATCCAAAAGAATGTGCCTGGAGCGGTCCGGCAAAAGGCAAACAGGTGCAGCAAACATGGGGTGTATTTGATGATGTGTTTTGTGCAGGAAAAGAGAATACGTTTACTTTTTTAGAAAATTTACTTGAAGAAGTACTGGCATTATTCCCTTCCAAATATATTCATGTCGGTGGTGATGAAAGCCCGAAAGCGCATTGGCAACAATGCTCCGCCTGCCAGCAAAGGATAAAAGATAATAAGCTGAAAGACGAGCATGAGCTGCAGAGTTATTTCATTCAGCGGATGGAAAAATATCTGAACAGTAAAGGAAGAATATTGATCGGTTGGGATGAAATACTGGAAGGTGGCCTTGCTCCGAATGCCGTGGTGATGAGCTGGAGAGGTGAGCAGGGCGGAATAGAAGCCGCCAGGCAAAACCATGATGTGATCATGACACCGGGCAACCCGGTCTATTTTGATCATTCGCAAAGTGAAAATGAGGATAGTGTTACGATCGGCGGATATAACCCCATTGAAAAAGTATACGCCTACGAACCGGTGCCTAAAGAATTGAATGAAGAGCAGGGTAAATATATCCTGGGTGCGCAAGCCAATATGTGGACAGAGTATATGAAAAATACTAATAAAGTTGAGTATATGCTGTTTCCCCGCATTGCCGCTTTAAGTGAGGTGTTGTGGAGTAAAAAGGAAAATAAGAATTGGGAGGATTTTGAAAAAAGGCTAATGACACAGTTTAAAAGGTATGAGCTGGAGAAGGTAAATTATAGTAAGGCATATTTTGATTTGAAAGCGACAGTCATGCCTGCTGAAAACTATACCGGTATTCTATACGCACTAGATAGTAAATTAAAAAATGATAGCATCTTATATACTTCAAGCTCAGGCTCTGGCCAGTCCAAGCCACAATTCTATAAAAACCCTATAGTTATTACACAAACGGGAAAAACTTATGCTTTTCAAAGAATTGCTGTTTATATATCAAATATTATCATCCAACAGTTTTATTTCAACAAAGCCACTGGTAAAAAAATTACTTTAGCCATCCCCGCGTCCAATAAATACCCTGGTGATGGAGCATTTACCTTAGTGAATGGTGTACAAAATGAAAAGGGAATGTCAAAAACAAACGAGTTTTTGGGCTTTAGTGGCGATGATTGTATTACCACCATTGATTTAGCAAAAACAGAATCAATGTCATTTGTAAAAGTTCATTACCTGCATCATCCGGGTAGCTGGATATACCAGCCTTCATCCATTCTTATTTCAGTGTCGCAGGATGGAAAGGATTTTACAACTGTTTCCTTATCCAAAGCTGCCATTTCCAATAATGAAGCCATTGGTGAATTCATGCAGCCTGTTACTGCACGGTTTATTAAAATTCATGTTGCGAATGCCGGTGTTATACCAACAGGTTATCCAGGTGCGGGAAATAAAGCCTGGCTTTTTGTAGATGAAATTGAGGTGAATTAATAATTTCTCATAGCGGATGAAACAAATAAGGGGTGCTTCTTTCGTTGCTTTGCGTTTATCGCTGGGAGAAACAAGCATTAATCCGCAAAAAACAGCAGAAACCTTCAAATTAATTTTTATCTTTATGGCTCAAACCAAATCAATGTTTAAACAGACTGCCCCGATCGACCTTTCCGACAGTTTTGAAAAAATACCCGTCAGGATCTTTCCGACCCCAAAGGACGGGGCAAATTTTGTGGCCCGGCAGGTAGCTGATTATATCCGGGAAAAGCAAAAAAAGAAAGAGAAATGTGTACTGGGTTTGGCCACCGGCTCTACTCCTAAATCCTTGTACGCTGAACTGGTGCGGATGCACCGGGAAGAAAAGCTCAGCTTTAAAAATGTTATCACGTTTAATCTCGATGAATATTACCCGATCGACAATGATGCCTTGCAAAGTTATTACCGGTTCATGCAGGCTCATCTTTTTGATCATATTGACATCAACCCAAAAAATATTCATATCCCTAACGGTGAAATACAAAAAGAAGACATTAAAGAGCATTGCCGCCAGTATGATAAAATGATAAAAGATGCAGGAGGTGTTGATCTGCAAATACTGGGTATTGGTAACAATGGTCATATTGGTTTCAACGAACCAGGTTCCGGTATTTATTCCAAAACGAGGCTGATCACCCTGGATAATTCTACCCGTATCGCCAATTCGTATGAGTTTGCAAACATATCGCAGGTGCCCAGGCTGGCAATTACAATGGGCATTAGTACCATTCTTCAATCAAAGAAAATAATACTAATGGCCTGGGGAAGCGCCAAAGCACCCGTTATTAAAAAAGCGGTGGAAGATGATGATTCTGAATATGTACCAGCTTCTCTCTTACAGAATCATGATGATGTAACTTTTGTTGTGGATGAAACCGCGGCAGCAGAACTCACCCGCAATAAATCGCCCTGGCTTACCGGTGATTGCGACTGGACAGCAAAGATGATCAAGAAGGCGGTGGTAAACATGGCCCTGAAATTAAAAAAGCCGGTGCTCAGCTTAACCAATACTGATTATAATGAATACGGACTCAGTGACCTGCTGGTAGAAAAAGGAGATGCGTATGAAATAAATCTGCAGGTCTATTATATGTTGCGGGATTCCATCACCGGCTGGCCGGGTGGTAAACCGGAGTCCGTATTGCCGGGTCACCCGGAACGGCCTTCCCCCTATCCGAAAAAAGTCATCATCTTCTCCCCTCACCCGGATGATGATATCATCAGTATGGGTGGCACTTTTCAGCGTTTAAAAGACCAGGGCCATGATGTTCATATTGGCTACCAGACCAGCGGCAATATTGCCGTCACTGATGAATTTGTAACACGTTTTTTGGACTTTGCCGTGGGCTTTGAAGAAATCGCAGGAATTGATACGAGCAAGTCAGGAAAAATATTAGACAATGCCCGGAAATTCTTAGCCCGGAAAAAATCAAACCAGGTAGATACTCCCACCATCCGTTCTATCAAAGGTTTAATAAGAAGAGGCGAAGCAAAAGCTACTTGCCGGTATGTAGGCATACCAGATGAGAATATCCATTTCCTGAACCTTCCATTTTATGAAACAGGAACGATCGAAAAAAAGCCAATGAGTGAAAAGGATATCAAAATAACGGTTGAAATGCTTCGCCAAATAAAACCACAACAGGTTTTTTGTGCTGGAGATTTTGCTGATCCGCATGGTACCCATATTGTTTGTTTTAATGTGGTTGTCGAAGCATTAAAGAGGATCCGGGAGGAAGCCAAAGATTCCGCCAATTATGAATGGATCAACGATTGCTGGCTCTGGTTGTATAAAGGAGCCTGGCAGGAATGGAATATAGAAGAAATTGAAATGGCCATCCCGATGAGTCCTGATCAGGTATTAAAAAAACGCTTTGGTATTTTCATACACCAGTCGCAAAAGGATATGGTACCCTTCCAGGGGAGTGATTCCCGGGAATTCTGGCAACGGGCCGAGGAACGGAATGCTGATACGGCCAACCTCTATGCCGAACTGGGGCTCACCCATTATGCAGCAATGGAGGCGTTTGTACGGTGGAATTATTAACATAAAAATTCTCAAATTTCTCGCTACATTTATAGTCTAAAAAAATAAATTACTATGGCAGTATTTAAATCAGGAAATCCCGCTCTGCGTGAAAAAGCTTACGAAGGAACTATTTTCGAAGGCGTTGGAACAGGCCAGGAAATGACCATCAGGGGGACAATGAATAAGTTCGGTGTCCTTTTCGCATTTATGATTGCCTCCACTCTTTTTGCCTGGAGTCAATTTTATAAAGGCAGTGATCCAATGCCTCTGGTAATAACCGGGGTAATCGGAATGCTTGTATTAAGTATATTGATGTCTGTTAAAAAGCAATGGTCCCCAATTCTTGCTCCCATTTATGCCGTTATATTGGGGCTTTTTGTAGGTTCTGTTTCGGCAATGTATGATTATGCTTTTCAAACCAAATATCCCGGCTTAGTCATGCAGGCAGTAGGGTTAACGCTCGTAGTTGCCCTGGTGATGTTTATTCTTTATTATACAAGGATCATCAAAGTGACCGAAAAATTTAAATCCGTTATTATTATCGCAACGACCAGTTTAATGATCTTTTATCTTATTCAGTGGGTGTCCTCAATGGCGTTCGGCTTTACTATTGGCGCATTCACCAATGCAAGCACGCCATTGGGAATTGGATTTTCCGTAGTGGTTGTTTGTCTCGCCGCTTTGAACTTATTGCTTGATTTTGACATGATTGAGAAAGGAGCAGAAAAAAGGGTTCCTAAATTCATGGAATGGTACAGTGCAGGTGCTCTGTTATTTACACTGGTTTGGTTATACCTGGAGATACTCAGATTATTATCAAAACTCAAAGACTAACTATACAGCAAAGAATTTTGAAAACTCCGCTACACCTGGCGGAGTTTTTTTTAACTATTTTAGTAAAGCAAGTTGTCGGCCTTATCTCCTTAAAAAAGACGGGCAAATCCTTGTTTTCCAAAATTTGGCAGCGTTGTTTAGTTAAAGGATAATGCTAAAAAAATATGGCTATATCAAATGATACAGCCATAAACTCTTGATGCAGTATTAAACCTTTTATTTAGGCATAATAACAGCATCAATCACATGAATAACACCATTTGATGCTTCCAGGTCTGCTGTTACTACAACAGCTCCATCCACTTTAACAGTGTCCCCAATAGACACTGTAACTTCCTGTCCATTCACAGTTTTGATTAATTGTCCATCAGACAAATCAGAAGATAGCGCCTTGCCGGCAACTACATGATAAGTAAGAATAGCAGCCAGTTTCTCTATATTTTCTGGCTTAATTAATTCTTCAACTGTTCCAGCTGGTAATTTAGCAAATGCTTCGTTGGTAGGAGCAAAAACAGTAAAAGGGCCTTGGCCGCTTAATGTTTCTGCTAATCCAGCCGCAACAACAGCAGCTACCAATGTTGTAAAGTCTTTGTTACCCGATGCGATTTCTACAATGTTTTCCATTTTTATATAATTTAAGTACGTATTTAACAACATTGGCGTTAATTAGTTGCAAATAAAATAGTTTCTTTTTTGTTTACTAAAAAGTGACATTTATATAATATTACTGGTAAACAAAATGATATTTTTTTAAAGAAGAAAGTATATTTTTTACCGGGAGAGTCGCTAAAAACAAAAGTGAACACATAATTAAATCTGTGTTCACTTTGGAAGTAGTAATTTAATTTGATTAGTACTGCTTCAAAAATAATTACTTAAAATAAATCTTAAATCTGTAAAGACTTATTTTGGCAATAAAACAGCATCAATTACATGAATAACACCATTCGTTGCTACCAGGTCAGTTACAATAACTGTTGCCTTGCCACCTTTTTCATCAGTCAACACAACCTTACCTTCTACAATGGCAGCAGTCAATTTTCCACCAGCTACTGTTGTTAAAACCGCTTTACCACCACCTTCTTTAATAGCAGCTAAAACCGTTTTTGCATCAAGGTTTCCGGCAACTACATGAAAAGTTAAGATACCAGCAAGGGCAGCTTTGTTTTCCGGCTTCAACAAAAAATCAACTGTGCCAGCAGGGAGTTTTGCAAATGCATCATTGATAGGTGCAAAAACCGTAAATGGACCTTCACTTTTCAAAGTAGTAACAAGGTCGGCTGCTTTTACTGCCGCCACCAGTGTGGTGTGAGCCTGGGAACCTGCGGCTATATCCACAATGTCATTTTTTGTCTGAGCAATTGCGTTGATGGAGAGTAGTGATACTACAATAAAAAATGCGGCATTTTTAATTAATTTCATAAATGTTTTTTTATTTTTTAAAATATTGTAAAGTATATTATGTAAATACATACATACAAAT
>JAWXCO010000107.1:0-17249 GCA_034408705.1 Bacteroidota bacterium | reverse complement strand
TTTAAAACCCATAGCATCTAAGAACAAACAAGCCTGGCCACTGCGGTTACCACTGCGACAATAGATAATAACTTCTTCCTCCTGCAAGCCTTCCAACTCTTCCAATTGCATGGTTTGAATTTTTCCAAGCGGAATAAGTGTAGCGCCGATATTGAATTCCTCATACTCATTTGGTTCCCGGCAATCAAAGATGTTTAATTTTTCGCCGGCATCCATCCGGGCTTTCAATTCTTCAACCGTAATATTTTGCATATAGTATAATTATAGATCAGTAGTGGGCTTTGTTCCGGCACTATCGCTTTTAGCTGGTTTGTCTACCTGCAACCACACATCGATGGTTTGCCCTGAGCGGATATGCTGTATCCTTTTCTCCTCATCAAACCGTTCAGGGTTTTGCTTATAGATCCAGGCAGCGCAGGTATCAGTAACATTGGCGTCTGTAACGATCGCCCCGATTACAATACCGTTAGCCTCCAGTATTTCCCTTGCTTTACAAAACTCCATACCAGTGATAACGGGTACCGTAAATTCCTTTTTCCCTACTCCATCACCCAACACCAGGGAAACCGTACTGCCTTTCCTGATCTTTGCACCTGGTGCGATGGGCGAACCATTATAATGTTGCTCCAGGATCGCATTTTTTGCAAAATCAGGTTTGAAGGTCGTATCGCCAATCTTTAGGTCCATATTCTTCAACACCATTTCTGCATTGCGATAACTATACCCGATCAGGTTGGGCATTTCCATCAATGGTGGTATTGCCCTGCTGATAATGAGGAAAATAGTACGGTTGGATTTTACCACTTCATCTGCATCCGGCAACTGCCTGATAACGGTCATTGGCTTTGCCGTATCTACGTAAATGGAGTCCTGGATATCTACATCAAAGCCAGCTTTCTTTAATATTTTCCGGGCCTCTTCATAGCTTTTCCCGGTAACAGAAGGAACCGTACTTGCCTTTCCATGACCTGTCAGCCAGCCCAAAGAGAGCAGGATGAGGGCAAAGATTCCAAGGGCCAATAAAATACCTACCAGGATATTGACCCATAAAGGACGATGTGTGATGAATTTCATTCGCTATAGTATAAATTATCGATCGGCACTGTTGATCATTCATTGAAACATTCCTGTATCAATTTAGTATAAAATTCTTTCAGGCTCCAGCCCATGGCTTTTACCTGCTGAGGAATAATACTGGCTTCACTCTGGCCCGGGATCGTATTTACTTCCAGCATATAAGGCTTCCCCTCTTCTTCCTGGTATATAAAATCTATCCGCACAACACCCCTGCAATTAAAAACAGTATATACTTTTTTGGCTGTCTCCCTGATTTTTTCAGCAATTGATTCATCCACTTCTGCGGGGGTCGTCTCGGTCGACTTGCCCTGGTACTTGGCTTCAAAATCAAAGAAAGCCATATCTGCATGTGCTTGTACCTCGGTCAGTGGGAGGACGATGATATTCCCTTTTGTTTTAAAAACACCTACGGTAAACTCTCTTCCTTTGATCATTTCTTCTACTAATACCTGGTCATCTTCTTTGAATGCTTTTTGAATGGCCAATCCTACCTCATCGGAGGATTTATCCACTTTCGACATACCGATACTCGAGCCTCCGTTATTCGGTTTTACAAAAACCGGGAACCGCAAGTTAGCCATAATCTCATCGGGGCTGCCAAAACTGTTCTTTATCAGCAACACAGATTTCGACACGCTAATACCGGCCATACCAGCTACCGCTACTGCATATCGCTTATTAAAAGTGATAGCGGAAGTGGCTGCATCACAGCCTGTATAAGGAAGTTTTAAAGTATCAAAATAGCCCTGTAATTTTCCATCTTCACCCGGTGTACCATGCATACCGATGAAAACGGCATCGAATTCTATTTTTCTAGTATCGAGCTGAAGAGAAAAATCGTTCTTATCAATTTCTGCTTTACGGCCATCCGATAGTTCATAGAACCAGCCGTCGGGGTTAATATCAATTGTATAAACATTGAAAAGGCTCCTGTCGAGATTGTTGCTGATGGTCACAGCACTTTTATAGGATATGACAGATTCTCCTGAAAAACCGCCGGTCACTAGAGCTATGTTCTTCTTCATCGTTTGTAGTGTAGTGGTTTTGCTCTCGCCATAACGGGACATAATATGCAAATATTGCTGAAAATTTTAAGATACCCAACGAAGCGGGAAGAAGTTTAAAAAAGCTTTACCGTTTGGGAAATTTGACAGTGAATATCCTTTACAGAGAGTATACATTAGGGGGCGGGCATAATAAAGGTGAAGGCCGATTCTCCTTCACCTTTTTACGACGGGAAATATCACCCGCCACTCTTTGGGCAGCTTTCACTGCTTTTGTATCCTTAGATACAACTGTAAGGTACCAAATATTATTCCTTGTTGTAGGGGTACACGGCAGAATTTATGCACACTTTTTTAATCCTTCAATCTCCGCTTTTAATTCCGGGTTAAATGTGCAATTTATCTTTTTTAGCCATGAGCTGGTCCACGGTTTCCTGGTACATTTCGTCGGGCACGCAGCAGTCGACCGGGCAAACCGCAGCACATTGCGGTTCTTCATGAAAGCCCTGGCATTCGGTACATTTATTCGGCGTGATGTAATAGATATCCACCGCTACCGGGGTGTTTTTCTGGTCAGCATCCACTACCGAGCCATCCACCAGGGTAAAAGAGCCTTTTACAGAAGTACCGTCCGCAATGGCCCATTCCACACCACCTTCATAGATGGCATTATTGGGGCATTCAGGTTCGCAGGCACCGCAGTTGATACATTCGTCGGTAATCTTAATAGCCATATAGTAATTTTAATGAGTTCAGGGTCTAATTTTGTAGCACAAAAATAAATGACAGGAATGAATTTACAACATCGTATTGATTTATTAGTTCAGCTGGGGCAATATATTTTATCGGGTGATGAACAGTGGCAATCGGCAAAAGAAAAAGCCAGCAGGGAAAATGGTTGGTTTGTTCCTGAATTCATTGAAGAAGCTACAAAAAAAATTGCCCAGTCCTTTTTACAAAAAGAACAACTGGAAACCTGGGCTGCTGCCTATCCGATTCAGACTCCTGCTCCCGGAAGCCCCGTATTTAAACCCCGGACCATTGGCATTATCATGGCCGGTAATATTCCTCTCGTTGGTTTTCATGATCTTCTATGCGTTTTTCTGAGCGGGCATAAGGCCCTGATAAAACCTTCCTCCAAGGACCAGGTGCTGATAAAACATATCGTTGAAAAACTAAGTGTTTGGAATGAAGAAGTAAAAGAGCTCGCCATTTTTTCCGATATGCTAAAAGGCTGTGATGCCTACATAGCTACGGGCAGCAATAATTCGTCCCGCTATTTTGATTATTACTTTGGAAAATATCCTCATATCATCCGCCGCAACCGGACATCGGTTGGCGTACTCAACGGCTGCGAAACAAAAGAAGATCTGGAAAAACTGGCAGACGATGTTTACCTCTATTTTGGGTTAGGCTGCCGCAACGTGACAAAGCTCTATGTGCCGCAAGACTATGATTTTGTTCCTTTACTCGAGGCCTTCCGGAAATATAATTACCTGGCCGATCATCATAAGTACAAAAACAATTATGATTATAACCTGGCCCTTCACCTGCTGAATAAAAAGTACTACATGACCAATGGCTCTATTCTCCTGATAGAAGACCCGGTCATTTTTTCACCCACCAGCCAGTTGAATTATGAATTTTATGATGGCAATGACGACCTGGCAGCCAAATTACTACCGGTAAAGGAGTTGCAATGTATTGTCGGCAAAAGCTTTACAGGTTTTGGACAAGGACAATCTCCCGGGCTCAATGAATATGCCGATGGAGTGGATACCTTACAATTTCTCACCGGGTTGTAGATAAAGTGCAAAAATCAGTGAATTACGGTATTTCATTTCCCCGTAAATCGTAGTACTTTTAGTATATATATCGAAGTACGAAGGACTTGGTAAACGATTTGTTAAACTAATTCAGTGGCAATCAATTAAACAATAAGCATCGTTACTTTGTAGAGCAAATATGAAAACTAAATAATTATAATCAACTCCCGATAGCTATCGGGATTAAAATCTAACAAGAATATGAAATGGAAACAAATTTTACTGATCATCGGTATTAGTGCCGTATCAGCCGTAACCAGTGTTTTTATTTATGGCAAAATTGCGGGTGTAAAAGAAACGGCCTTTGTACAGACCGCCAACGGCAACCTTCCTGCCAATTATGCCGGCTTTTTTGATAATGCTGCCGGTGCCGGGGAACCCGTAGATTTTACCAAAGCAGCTAACGCCGCCGTTCCTGCTGTGGTGCATATCAAAACTAAAATTGCTGCAAAAAAGGTGAACAACCAGCTCCCCCGCAACAACAGGAGCAATAGTATGGAAGATATGTTTGAACAGTTGTTTAATAACAACCTGGGGCAGCGGGTGCAACCGGAACAAAGAGCTTCCGGCAGTGGTGTTATTATCAGTGAAGATGGTTATATAATTACCAACAACCACGTTGTTTCCGACGGTGGCGATGGCGTGGCAGATGAAATTACTGTTACCCTCCACAATAAAAAAGTATACAAAGCTAGAGTGATCGGTAAAGATCCCAGCAGTGATATCGCCGTGTTGAAAATTGATGGAACAGGTTTCCCTTTCTTACTCTATGGTAATTCTGACAATGTGAAGTTGGGTCAATGGGTGCTGGCAATTGGTTATCCTTTAACACTAGAGACAACCGTAACAGCTGGTATCGTAAGTGCCAAAGGAAGAAATATCGGGATCAACAGCCGTCAAAGCCAGACCCCTATCGAATCTTTTATACAAACTGATGCAGCTGTAAACCAGGGCAACAGTGGTGGTGCATTGATCACCACTGATGGTCAGTTGATCGGTATTAACTCTGCTATCTATGCCCCTACCGGCACCTATGCAGGTTATTCATTTGCTATCCCGGTTAACCTTACAAAGAAGATCGTTAACGACCTGATCAAATATGGCGATGTGAAAAGACCTTACCTGGGTGTGCAGGTGGCAGAAGATAAATATGATGCCGGTGACGGTGCACATATTGGCTCCGTTGCCAAAGATGGTGCCGCTGCTTCGATCGGTTTGCAAAAAGGAGATATTATTACCAAAGTAAACGATGCTCCGATCAATTCATGGACAGAATTGCAGGCTACTGTTTCTTCTTATAATGCCGGTGAAAAAATAAATATCACGTATAAAAGAAACGGGAAAGAAACGATTGTTTCAGCTACTTTAACTGCCAAGACAGGTACGTATGACCAGATCGCTGCTATCAGTATAGGTGATAAACTAGGCGCCGACCTGGAAACATTAGATGAAAAAAAATCACTGACCTATGAAATTGAAGGCGGTGTGCTGGTGAAGAAAATAAAGGCAGGGGGCGCATTCAGTAAAACAAAGATGGAAAGTGGTTTTATCATCACCAGTGTAAATGGCACAGAGGTGACCAGCATTGAAGAACTGGCACTGGCTATTAAAAGTATGAAAGGCGAAAGTATTCAACTGGAAGGTATGTACCCGGGTTACGAAGGTATTTACCGATACCCGCTGAATATGGAAGACATGCCATAAAAAATAACAAGAAAATTCAACTATAAAATTCATAATAAAAGAAGCCGCTTCGGTCGAAGCGGCTTCTTTTATTATGAACTGATTTCACCTGCTGATCATTTCTCATAGACCAGGTATTCCCAGCCCTGCATCTCAAAACTTTTTTCTGTTGTAAAATCATTCGCAGCTCCGGAAAAAATATTTTTATAGGTTCCTGTAACAACAGGGTCCATGATCTCAAAATGAAGATCTTTTTGTGCTGACAAATTCAACACTACCAGCACTTCCCGGCTCCCGTTCTTTCGCAGGTAAGCAAACACATTTTTCGGATCGCTGGTTTTGATACGGAAGGTTTGTACTGCCGGGTCCCCGCTGCGAAGGGCAGTGTTATTGGTTTTAAGGTTCAGTAAAGTTTTATAAAAATCATGTAATAAGTTAGTAGTTGACCAGGCAATGGGGTCTTTCTTAAAAAACTCCAGCCGTTTGTTGTTGGGAAGTTCCTGTCCGGAATATAATAAGGGAACGCCATTCCAGGTAGCACTGAATACCGCTAAAGCTTTTGCCATCTCTCCATATTTTTCATACTCCGTTCCATTCCAGCTATTTTCATCATGGTTGGTCGTAAACCAGGCCCGCATAGTACTATCTCCAAGATCATCGTATCGTTCTAGTAAGGTCAGCAGGGAGTCCAGCGGTTCCTTCTTCTTATAAAAATCTTCTGTTCTGTGCATCCAGGTCCAGCTATAACTGGCATCAAATGCTTCACCATATTCCGGTTTTTCGAGTTCATCAAATTCACCCAGCCAGAATAAGGGCTTTCCGGCATCCAATTCCTTGCGGGCCTCTTTCCAAAAATCTAACTCTACCCAAAATGCAAGATCACACCGGAAGCCATCGATATCACATTCCTTAACCCAAAACTGCATCGCCTCTTTCATGGCCTGCCGGAGCGCCGGGTTTTTAAAATCCAGTTCAATGATATCATTCATACCGGAAGCGATCTTAAAATCATTTGTCGCTGAATCCTTTTGGTAGTAGTCCGGGTGTTCTTTCGTCCATTTATGATCCCAACCGGTGTGATTAGCTACCCAATCTAGAATGACTTTAAACCCCATAGCATGTGCTTGCTTTACCAGGTTTTTAAAATCTTCCAGGGTACCAAACTCAGGACTCACCGCCGTATAATCAGAGCAGGCATAGTAGCTCCCCAATGGCTCTTTCATATTCTTTTGAGCGATCGGGGTAAGTGGCATGAACCAAAGCGTCTTCACTCCCATTTCTTTTAAGCGTTGTAAATGCTGCACAAAGGCATTCAGGGTTCCCGCTGTAGTATACTGGCGTACATTTACTTCATATATGTTGGTAGTATGTGACCAGTCTACAGGTTTAAAACGGTTTATCATACTGCGGGTAGTTTTTGTTTGTTTAGTCTCCTCTTCTTTACTCATCAACTTGCAGGAGCCCAGCAAAATCGAAAAAGAAGAAGCAAGCCATAAGTATCTCATAGTCCAAACTTTGCCGGAAGATAAGAAGAAGTCTGAAGAGTAGAAGCCCGGAAAAAGGAAAGTCCAAAGTACAGGTACCGGGAAGAAAATATCCCCGAAAGTTGAACAGAAATACAACTTACGCTAAACATAACTTTCGGTCTTCCGGTCTTTCCGTCTTTAGGACTTTCCTGTCTTATCTTTGCACGCATGAAGAGTTTTGAAGTCCCCATCATCTACCGCAGCCCGTTGATCTCAGCTATTAAAAAAAAGCGGAAAGAGGCCGACAAGATGAAGAAACCTGCCTCGCCGTCAGGCAGGGATTTTAGCCCTACCCTCCTCGATTTTGGTCCCCTCAAAATTTATCTGGCCCGTCATTTTGGCTTTTGTTATGGTGTGGAAAATGCTATAGAGATCGCATTCCGGACCGTAGAAGAGAACCCGGAGAAAAGAATTTTCTTATTAAGCGAGATGATACACAATCCACAGGTGAATGCAGACCTGCAGTCCCATGGTATTCAATTTTTACAGGATACCAATGGCAATCAACTGATCCCGTTTGACACAATAACCGGAGATGATATCGTGCTGATACCTGCTTTTGGTACCACCCTGGAAATTGAAAAAAAACTGCAACAGATCGGCATCCAGACAGAAAAATATAATACCACCTGCCCCTTTGTAGAAAAAGTATGGAACCGCAGCGAGGCGATTGCCAAAAAAGACTATACCATCGTTATCCATGGCAAACCTACGCATGAAGAAACAAGAGCTACTTTTTCTCATGCAGCTGCCGGGGCTCCTTCGATAATAGTAAAAGACATGAAAGAGGCAAAGGAACTTGCAAAATATATCTCCGGTGAAAAACCGGCTGCTGATTTTTACCAGGAATTCAGGAATCAATATTCTGAAGAATTCGACATAAAAAAGGACCTGCAACGCATCGGTGTAGTAAATCAAACCACCATGCTGGCCAGCGATACCCAGGCCATTGCTGATTTCCTGAAGCAGGTGATGATCGAACAATACAAGCCGCAGGCAATTGAAGAACGTTTTGCTGATACCCGGGATACACTTTGCTATGCTACTAATGATAACCAAACCGCGGTATCCGGTATGCTGGAAACAGCTGCTGAACTGGCGATCGTGGTCGGGGGATATAATTCTTCCAATACCTCGCACCTGGTAGAACTATGCGAAGAAAAATTACCGACCTATTTTATTACAGGTAAAGACAAGATCATCTCATCAAAAGAAATAATCCACTATAATTTTCATACAAAAGAAGAAATACTGACCAGCGATTTTCTTCCGGATAAAAAACCGGTACGTATATTAATCAGCAGCGGCGCTTCCTGCCCGGATGCGATGGTAGAAGAGGTTATTAATACATTGGCCGGCTTCTATGCTGTGACGACAACCATCAACGAGTTAACGGAAAGTTTCCAATAATCAGGGTCCGGGACCCAGCCCCGGCATCCGGTACCTATTTATACATCAACTCATAATACTCATCCGCCATCCGGTTACTGTCAAACTGGAAGCGGACATCCTGCATCCCGTTTTTCATTACCTGTCGCCAGGTAGAATAGTTGTTGTAGTATAAAGGAAGTATCTCGTTCTCGAGGATCTCGTACAGTTTATTCAGATCATATTCGTCCTGTTCGTAAGTAGCCATATTTGCATAATCGGCTTTGGGCACTACAAACCCGTTATGACCATGATTGATAAATTCTGGTATCCATCCATCATCGGTAGAAAAATTCACCGCTCCGTTCATGGCAGCAGTCATGCCACTCGTGCCGGAAGCCTCTCTTGGTACCCTTGGATTATTCAACCAGCAATCAGCTGCTTGTTTTAATCGTTTTGATAATCCCAGTTCATACCCAATCAGTACAGCTACATTTTTATAGCGCTTACTCAAATGTACCAATTGGTTAAACTCACTGATGGCCGGATGGTCTACCGGGTAAGGTTTACCTGCCCAGATGATCTGTATAGGAAATTTGGAGTCATGTACTAATTTCTCAAACCGCTCCTGGGCAGTCGTGATCAGGCCCGCTCTTTTATACCCTGCAAAACGCCGTGCCCATACAATCGTAAACACATCCGGGTTAAAGATCTTCCCGGCCTGGTCGGCCACTATTTCAAAAGCTCTTTTCTTTAAATATTTTTTACGGTCATCAAAGCCGTAATCATCACCGGCTTCTGCAAAACGGTACAATTGCTTATCGGCCCAGTACCGCCAGTTTTGTGCATTTGTAATAGAAATGATCTGGCAAATGCCGTCATATTTGCTCCACATGGCCCTTGACACATGACCATGTAATTGAGATACACCGTTGGCAATATGTGCAAATCGCAATGCTGCCAGAGAGTGATTGAACTGGTCGCTATCGTTATTGTATAATTTTTTCACTTCGTCAACCGTCAGGCCGCAGAAATAACTCATCTTATGACAGAGATAAATATCGTGCTTTTCATTACCCGCTTCTTCCGGTGTATGCGTGGTAAAGACCAGCCGTTTTTTTACTTCATCAATATTATTCCCGAATTTGTTATAGAGGTAAAAAGCAGCAGATAAACCATGGGCTTCATTCAGGTGATAGAGCTCGGGGTTAAAATCCAGTACATCCATAAGTTTAGCACCACCAACGCCCAGCAAAATAAACTGGGCTACTTTGGTAGCCACATTGGCATCATACAAACGATGGGTTATGGTTTGCGATACATAATCATTCTCCGGCATATCCGTCGACAATAAAAACAACGGGGCTGTTTTAAAGGTCTCAGGATTCAGGTATAATACTTTTACCCAAACCGGGTGCTCATGTATATTGATCTGGAATTTGATCCCGGTATCTTCCAGGAAATTAAATTGTTTTTCATTCCAGGCCACATCGAGTGTCTGGTCCTGGTGGCGTTCCTGGTCGTAGTAGCCATATTTCCATAAGATACCAATACCCACCAGGTTTTGTTTTAACTCATACGCACTGCGCAAATGAGAACCCGCAAGGAAACCAAGACCACCACTATAGATCTTTAACGGCTGATGCGTGGCAAACTCCATCGAGAAGTAAGCGATTTTTTTTGCATAACGTTCATCTACAGGGTACGGGACTGAATAAGGGGCAAAACTCATACTGTGTTTTTTTTACACGAAGCCGCAAGATAATGGTTAATTGCTAAATGACCTAAGTGATTGGGCAGTTGTTATGACGGAGCGATGAGCAATGAGCGATAAAATATGCCGGTTTTACTTTTTTGTAACTGTCTTCGTAACCGGCTTCACCTTTTTCTTGCGGGCAAAGCCTCCATCGAATGCACAGTTCAACCCGCGGCGGGAACCACATCCTTCTTCTTCTTTCAGTGTAACGGCGGTAGAACTAAAAATAAATTTCAGTACACAGGGATCACCATCTTCCCGGTACTCGGCAGTAGTGGCTGATTTTAATAGTGCCTCGCCTTTCAACTCACCTGTACAGGCACCATTATTTTTTTCAAAATGGATAAAAAAACTGATCCGGTCATTCTTTCGCCCATCCCGTATTGACACCAGGTTCATTGTCCCATTAGCATAATCAGCAGACAGTTTATGTTTTCCTGGCAAGGTATCGATCGGGTTGATCAGTTCTGTTAGCTTATCCGCCAACGCATCTGTCATAATCAGCATGAAATTTTTTGTGTCTTTGTTTAATACATATACATCTCTTCCTTCGTTCATGCTTCCATCAGTATTTCTGAGTTGCACAGTTTTAGTGATCGTATATTTTTTATCCATCGTGACTGATTGCGCGGTAGCTTTATTATTATCGGGGCGTAATGCGGCCATCCCTGCAATGAATTGCTGCTGGGGATCGAAGCTGAGGATAAAGACCGCTTTCTTATCCGCGGTAACGGTCTTTACAAAAAGATAGGTTTCAGCCCCGGGTACTTCGGCTTTCCCCAATGCATATATCTTAGGCCTGGTTCCTTTGCCATATACCTTGCCAAGTATCGAATCCGGAACAAACTGGCTGAAAATTTTATAGCTGATCAGTAAAGAATCTTTTTCTTTTCGCTGTAATAAGGTATCGGAAAGCTGGTAAGAAAGCTGTACCGGCCGAAAGAAATCGATAAAGTCCACAACTTCCACGGGCTCTTCACCGGATAATAAAAACGGTTTTTTTTTGTCTTTACAACCTGCTATAATAATAAGGGTAGTAAAAAGGATAATAATTCTATGGATAACAAGCATAAGCGGTGATTAGTGAGCCGAAAGTAAGCGATTCCGGGCTACCGGTCAATAGTAAATTTTGCTGATTCAGTACGATTTTTTAGTTTTGTCTAAAATTATTTTTAGTCATGTTGAATTATTCAACCAGCGAAGAAAATTATATCAAAGCCATTTTCCACCTGCAGCGGCAGGAAGGAACCGTGACCACCAATGAACTGGCCAATGAATTAAAAACCAAGCCAGCTTCTGTTACGGATATGATGAAGAAGCTGAAAGTAAAAAAATTGCTTCATTACCAGCCTTACCAGGGTTTTCGGCTTAGCAATGAAGGCAGCAAAGTGGCATTGGGCATCATCCGCCGCCACAGGCTCTGGGAATATTTTTTAGCAGAGAAACTAAAATTCAGCTGGGATGAAGTACATGAAGTAGCCGAAGACCTGGAACATGTGAGTAATAAAAAACTGATCGATAAACTGGATGAATACCTCGGCTTTCCAAGGGTAGACCCGCATGGTGACCCGATACCGGATGTAAACGGAAGGATAGAGATCAGTAAAAAGATCTGTCTTACAGAACTAGCATTAAATATCCCGGCTACCGTAAGCAGCGTCAGTGACCAGTCCAGCGAGATACTGGAATTGATGGAACATAAAAAAATCGCCATCGGTACCAAACTGGAAGTCAAAAAGAAGTTTGATTTTGACAGTTCGATGGAAGTACGGATCAACCGGCAACCTGCATTTACGATCAGCAGGCAATTGGCAGAAAATATTTTTGTCACTCCTTCCCTTAGCTCACTCTCCAACGGAGAGGGTAAGCGGAATAAATAACTAATTAATTGGCCATGGCCCGAAAAGAACATGATTACGCCTCTTTAAGTGAAGTACATCAGAGTGTGGACACCACCAGCCTGAAAAGGACCGGTTGGAGAAAAATATTGGCTTTTTTTGGACCTGCCTATTTGGTAAGTGTGGGCTATATGGACCCGGGCAACTGGGCCACCGACCTGGCCGGAGGCAGCCAGTTTGGCTACAAACTGATCTGGGTGTTACTAATGAGTAACCTGATGGCATTACTCCTCCAAAGCCTGTCAGCAAGACTCGGTATTGTGAGAGGTCGTGACCTGGCACAGGCCAATCGTGAAACGTATCCAAAATATATCAACTACGCTTTATATGGTTTAGCTGAAATTGCTATTGCTGCCACGGACCTGGCGGAAATTTTGGGTATGGCCATCGGTATTCAGTTACTGACAGGGCTGCCGCTGATTTGGGGAGTCAGCATTACCGTATTGGATACTTTTCTATTCTTATTACTGCAAAGGTTGGGTATGCGGAAAATGGAAGCCTTTATCATTGCCTTAGTTGCTGTGATCGGTTTATCTTTTTTGATTGTGATCATTTTAGCCAAACCCGACCTGGGTGAAGTAGTAAAAGGATTCAAGCCGAGCATCCCCAACGATACGGCTTTATACATTGCCATTGGTATCATTGGCGCCACCGTGATGCCACACAATCTCTACCTGCATTCTGCATTGGTACAAACAAGAAAAATAAAAAGGGATGATGCCGGTATAAAGAAAGCATTGAAACTGAATTTCATTGATAGTGCTATTGCCCTCAATCTCGCTTTCTTTGTCAATGCTGCGATATTGGTACTGGCAGCCACCGTCTTTTTCAATACAGGCCGTACCGATGTATCGGAAATAAAACAAGCGCATGAATTGTTAGAGCCGATGCTGGGTTCGAGCCTTGCGCCTATTTTATTTGCAGTGGCCCTGATCGCTTCGGGACAAAGCTCTACGATTACTGGGACATTGGCCGGGCAGATCGTTATGGAAGGCTATCTTAAACTACGTATTGCACCCTGGATCCGCCGCCTGATGACCCGCCTGATCGCCATTATCCCTGCAGTCATTGTAATACTGATCAATGGCGAAGATAATATTGATAGTCTGCTGATTCTAAGCCAGGTGATCCTCAGTTTACAATTAGGTTTTGCAATTATTCCATTGATTCATTTTACCAGCGATAAAAAGACAATGGGAAAGTTCGTCATCAAGCCCTTTGTTATTTTTCTCGCATCACTGATCGCTGCCGTACTTGTATATCTTAATATTAGCATGGTAGTAGGCCAGTCAGCTCCCTTTTTTGCTTCCTCCGGCAGCTTCGTCTGGAAAACAGTGATTGTACTCGCCGGGGTATTTTATGCCAGCCTGTTGCTCATTACTATTTTTTATCCGATGATGCGTATAAAGACAATACCGGTCCCGGTGCAGCTTCACCCCGAAGCAGCTTCATTGGAAGAAATTGCCGTTCCGCTTTATTATAAAATTGCCGTAGCATTGGATTTCAGCAAAAATGATCTGAAACTTATTAACCATGCCATGGGCCAGGGAAATAAAAATACTTCCTATCTATTGATCCACGTGGTGGAAAGTGCTGTAACCCGGATTATGGAAAAAGATACCGACGACATGGAAACCCGGAAAGACCAGGAACAACTGGACACTTATATACAGCAATTAAAAGAAAAAGATATAAGTGCCATTGGCGTTCTCGGATTTAATGACAGGGCCAAAGAGATCGTAAGGCTGGTAAAAGAAAACAATGCTGATATGCTGGTCATCGGTGCCCATGGACATAGCGGTATTAAAGATCTGCTCTACGGGCAAACGATCGGTACGGTTCGGCATGAATTGAATATCCCGGTTTTAGTTGTAAATGTTTAAACAGTTCTTAGTTCGGAGTGCTTATAGCTATTCCTGTCTTTTGCCTATATCAAAAGCTTCCATTTATATAGAACAACTATGAACCATGAACTTTGAACTCCGAACTTTGAACTTTGAACTTTGAATTATGAACTAACATTCTTCACATACCCTTTCAGTAAATGTTTGAAGCGGCTGAACGTTTCGGGTTTTATATTAAGATAAGAAGCTAAAAATTTTTGTGGTACCCGTTGCATCATATCGGGATTTCTTGTAACAAAATGCAGGAACCGTTCTCTTGGCGTCATCTTTACCAGCTGTATCTGCCAGCGATCTTTTAGTACCATTGTATGCGTGATGACGAGCCGGCCCAGGTGTTCTATTTTTGAAGAAGCAGCAAAGATTGATTCAAGACCAGCGTGTGTAATGGAAACTACCGAACTGGGTTCTATCGCTTCTACAGAATAGTCCGAAGGCAATCGGCTATGAAAAGACTCCTGGCTGTGAATGATATGCCCTTCGGTAGATATCTGTGTATTGATTTGCTCCCGGCCTTTTGTATAATATTTCCGGATCAGGCCCTTAAGAATAAAGTTGAAATAATTTTCTACTTCCCCGGCCTTTACAAGTAGTTCTTTTTTAGCAAAATTCCGGATCCTGATGACGGGCATCAGTACCTGCTCAAATTCTATATCAGTGATATCGATGAATTTTCGCAAATATCCAAGGAAAGGTGTGGCCGTATTCATACAAATGAATTAATTGGCTTTAAAAGGTACAACTATCAGCTTGATTTAAATCAAGTTTCTATAAAAAAATTTCTCCACCTCTTTTTGAAGTGCAAAAAAATCTGGTTTTTTGGGGGACGAGGTGCTTTAGCCGGCTGAAGGTTTCGGGCTCGATATTTAAATAAGAAGCAAGGTATTTTTGGGGCACCCGCTGTAGCAGGTCAGTATGCTGTTGCTGGAACTGCGGGAATCGTTCTTTTGCCGAATAACGAATATTATCCAGGATATGTTTTTCCTGCTCCAGCAAAAAATGAGTCGTTATCAGACGGCCCAGCTTTTGCCATTTACTAACCGCTTCATAGAGCTTTTCCAGGTTTTTTCTGGACATGGCTAATACCAACACTGGCTCCATGGCCTGTATAGAATAAAGGGAAGGCCCTCCGCCGAGGAAAGAACTGGCAGCACCGGTTACTGTTCCCTCACTAATAATATCGGTGGTGATCTCCTGTTTTCCTTTTAATACGTACTCCCTGGCCAGCCCCTTGGTAATAAAATAAAGGTCATCAGCGTTTTCACCCGCCCTTATCAGGTATTCTTTTTTAATAAAGTGCCGGTTTTCGATCCCGGTCTTCATTATTGCGAAATCATCCGGAGACAGGGTTATAAACCGGTTAAAATAAGCGAACAGCTCATCATAGATTACAGGATAAAATTTAGTGACTAAACTTTCTTTTAAGAATAGGGCAAAACTCTACTATAGACACCGAAAAAACAAGTCGCTTATCAAAAAAAGGGGGCTGCCCGTTTGAAAAATTGCCCGCAGAAATACGGAGCTCGCAGAGGATTTGGGTAACTATTATCTTCTCTGCGTTCCCTGTGTACGCTGAGTGAAACACGCAAACTGCCTCCCAAAAACCCCTTTGCCCAATTCCTTCATTTCATGTACGTTTGCAGCCAATTAACTATTCTGAATATGTCGAATAAAATCAAGGTAGCAAACCCCGTAGTAGAGCTGGATGGAGATGAGATGACCCGGATTATCTGGAAATTTATCAAAGAGAAACTCATCCTCCCCTACCTCGAACTGGATATCAAATATTATGATCTTGGCGTGGAATACCGCGACCAGACCAATGACCAGGTAACCATCGATTCTGCCAACGCCATCAAACAATATGGTGTAGGTATAAAATGTGCTACGATTACTCCTGATGAAGCAAGGGTAAAAGAATTTAACCTGAAACAAATGTGGAAAAGCCCCAATGGTACCATCCGCAATATCCTCGACGGTACAGTTTTCCGTGAGCCCATTGTGATCAGCAATGTGCCAAGACTCGTAACGAACTGGACGGCGCCTATCATTGTTGGCCGTCATGCTTTTGGAGATCAATACCGGGCAACGGACACGGTGATTAAAGGAAAAGGAAAACTCACCATGACCTTTACTCCCGAAGATGGTGGCGAACCGCAAATTTTTGAGGTCTATAATTTCAAAGGAGATGGAGTGGCCATGAGTATGTACAATACAGACGAAAGCATCATGGGTTTTGCCCGGAGCTGTTTCAATATGGCCCTGAGTAAAAAATGGCCCTTGTATCTTTCTACGAAGAACACCATCCTGAAAAAATATGATGGCCGTTTCAAAGATATCTTTGAGGACATCTACCAGCAAGAATTTAAAACAGCTTTCGAAGCAGCTGGTATAGCATATGAGCATCGTCTGATCGATGATATGGTGGCCAGCGCCTTAAAATGGAATGGTAATTTTGTATGGGCCTGTAAGAATTATGATGGCGATGTACAAAGTGATACGGTAGCACAAGGTTTCGGTTCCCTGGGCCTGATGACTTCTGTATTAATAACCCCCGATGGAAAAACCATGGAAGCGGAAGCAGCACATGGAACGGTAACAAGACACTACCGCGATCACCAGGCAGGTAAGCCCACATCGACCAATCCCATCGCCAGCATTTTTGCCTGGACAAGAGGTTTGGCTTTCCGTGGAAAATTAGATGGCAACCAACCGCTGATCGATTTCTGCCTGGCCCTGGAAAAAGTATGTATTGAAACCGTGGAAAGAGGTAAGATGACCAAAGACCTGGCAGTTTGTATCCATGGCAATAAGGTAAAGCATGGTGAGCATTATTTATACACCGAAGAGTTCCTGGAAGCGATCAATGAAAATTTGAAGAAGAAGTTGAACTAATCAAAAAGGATAATCGTATTGCGGACCCGGCTATTGAGCCGGGTTTTTTTATGCCCCATTACCTGATAATTTTCGCTGTCACTTGAAAAATATTCGGTGTATTTGCGAAACTGGATATGGCCTTCCAAAATCTTGCATAAACTAGCCTAACGCACTGAAAATCAAACAAACAATATTAGAGGAACAAAAAAATGAAGTGTTCGTATATTCGCTAATACGTATCCCCTTCACCAACCCCTTATAGTTACTGTAAAACTCGGGCCTCATCTTTGCGTTTATGGAAAATGAAAAGAAAAGCCAGGCAATATTAATGCA
>JAWXCO010000106.1:0-55725 GCA_034408705.1 Bacteroidota bacterium | reverse complement strand
ATATTTCGTGGCCGGGTGACCGATGCAGATAATAATGGTGTGCCCTTTGCCAACGTAACCAATGTGCAGGATAATAATGCCGGCACTTACACCGATGCCCGCGGCTATTTTAATCTCATTTACCCCGACTCTGTACTGACGGTACAGGTAAAATCGATCGGCTTTGAAAATAATAATGTACAACTGAGAAATTCTGTATCGAATAACCAGGTGGTTTTGCAGGATGACCGGAAAACTTTATCAGAAGTAGTGCTCAGCAAACAGAAACCCAATGCGATAGCCCGCAGCCGGGATGGCAATATGAAACTGGAAGAACCGGAACCTGCCGATGGATGGGATAATTATGATACCTATTTGACCAATAACCTCGAAGTACCGAAAGACCTGAAAAATAAACAAAACGGCAGCAGCGAGGTTCAGGTATCGTTTGAAGTGGATAAAAACGGGGAACCCGTTAATATACGGTTGGAAAAATCTCTTTGCGCCCAATGCGATAAAGAAGCCATCCGGTTGGTAAAAGAAGGCCCCAAATGGAAAAGAAAGGCCAAAAAAGGAAGGACCACCGTCACTATTTCTTTCTAAGGCAGCTCCATTCATCCATATCTCACCCTTTTTCATACTTGTTTTCATACCTTCGCTTTTCTAAAAAAAAGCTATTATGAAAAAACTGTTTATCACAGCCATTGCTGCCTTTTCGTTATTTGTGGCCGATGCCCAAACACTTACTACCCCTCAACCAAGTCCGACCCAAACCGTTAAACAAAATTTCGGTCTTGCCTCTATTGAGCTTTCCTACTCCCGCCCCGGTATGAAAGGAAGAAAGATCTATGGTGACCTCGTACCTTTTGGAAAAGTATGGCGTACCGGTGCCAACCAGGCGAGTACCCTCACTTTTGCTGAAGATGTTTCGATCGGTGGTGTAAAAATCAAAGCTGGTAAATACGGTTTGCTTAGCATCCCTGAAAAGAAAACCTGGACCCTGATCATCAGCAAGCAGACAGATGTAACGAGCCCTGCTGCTTACAAGCAAGAGGAAGATGTTGTAAGAGTAGAAGCCAAAACCATGGACATGGATGCTAGCATGGAAACTTTTACCATACAGTTTGCCAATATAAAATCCAACAGCTGCGAACTCCACATTATGTGGGACCAAACAGCCGTATCTCTTCCGATCACTGTGGATGTGGAAACAAAAGTAATGGGACAGATCGACCAGCTGATGAATAAAGACAACCGTCCTTATTTTAATGCCGCTATGTACTATATGGATAATGGTAAAGACCTGAACCAGGCTTTGGCATGGTTTGACAGAGCCGTAGAAGCCCAACCCAATGCTTTCTGGATCCATCACCAACGGGCTAATTGCCTCGCCAAGCTGGGTAAGAAAGAAGAAGCAAAGATTACCGCTGAAAGATCAAAAGCATTAGCGACAGAACAAAAGAATGATGATTACGTAAAACTGAATGAAAAGTTGTTGGCAGAATTGAATAAATAAACACCAATCCGCTGCGGCGAAGGCGTTGAACTTCTATATTTTAAATAGCCCCATTTATATGGGGTTATTTTTTTGTACCAGGAGTTTATTTAAAATCAAACTAAAGAATAATACACCGAAAGCTCCAATAGGATTTAGCCAGAGAAAACCCATTTTAATGACTCCATACTTTGTAAGAATGAAGATGGACAATACCAGTAATTCTGCCAGCACCGCGGCCCAGAAAACAACATGTCCGCTTTTGATTTTCTTTAAGCAGAAAGCCACCAGGAAAACCCCGAGAATAACACCATAAAAAAGAGAACCCAGTACATTCACCGCTTCAATCAGGCTATTACCGATATTATAGGTGAACATGGCCACGATGATACAAAAGATGCCCCAGGCGAGGGTGTACCATTTCGATAAGCGATACTCGACTTCGCCCGTTTCTTTCTTTTTGGTAAACCTGCGGTGAAAATCAATCATGGTACAGGAGGCCAATGAATTAATGGCAGCAGCGATGCTTCCCCAGGAGGCGAGGAAGATGATAGCGATCAAAAGACCCACCAGGCCAATGGGCAGGTTATCCACTACAAATCGGAGAAAGATATAATTGGTGTCGTTGTTATCACCACCGATCTCTTTGGTCTTTATCCAATCTTTTACTTTTGTACGAAGGAGATTGGCACTATCCTGCAGGGTTTGTAATTCCTGCAAGTACTGTTCTTCTTTTATATTATCCTTATTGTCGGAAGCCGCTGCATAGTTGACCACCGCTTCCTGCTTTTTAGCCGTGATGGCATTATACTGTTCCTGCACTACCCGGAAAGAATCTTTATACACTGCTGATTGCTCCAGTTTTTTTACCTGCACATTATTGAAAAATATCGGGGCTTTATTAAACTGGTAAAAGGTAAACACCAGGGCGCCGATCAGCAGTATCGCAAACTGCATAGGCACTTTAACCAGCCCATTCATCAGCAATCCCATGCGGCTTTCCTTCAGGGACCGGGCCGTGAGATAACGACCCACTTGCGACTGGTCAGTACCGAAATACGATAGTGCCAGGAAGAAACCGCCGATCAACCCGCTGAACAGGTTATACTGGTCGCTCCAGTTGAAATGCCCTTTTTCAAAACCCGTGGTGATCACATTGAGCTTTCCCATTTTACCACTTACTTCCAACGCATCGGTGAAACTGACATTTTTGGGCAACATATTGACCACCATATAAGCCGCCAGGAACATCCCGATAAAAATGATGATCAGTTGCAATTGCTGTGTATACGCTACTGCTTTGGCTCCACCACTCATGGTATAAATGATAAGCAGTCCGCCCATAAGTATATTGGTGTAATAAATATTCCATCCAAACAGGGAAGAAAGTATGATTGAAGGGGCAAATACACTGATACCGGTTGACAGCCCTCTTTGCAACAAAAAAAGAAACGAGGTCAGTGTCCTGGTCTTATTATCAAAACGATTTTCTAAATACTCATAGGCGGTGTACACTTTCAGCCGGCTAAAGATCGGTACAAAGAATATACAGATCACGACCATCGCCAGTGGGATACCGAAATAATACTGCACAAACCGCATCCCATCGGTATATGCCTGGCCGGGGGCCGATAAAAAAGTAATAGCGCTGGCCTGTGTGCCCATGATGCTGAGCAAGACCATTCCCCAGGGGAGGCTCCGGTTACTCAGGAAATAACCATCCAGGTTATGCGTAGTACGGCTCTTATACAAGCCATAGGAAATAATGGCCAGCAGGGTAACAACCAGTACTATCCAATCCAACTGGTTCATACCCCTGGCCCCTGAAGGGGGATTTTATCGTTTACAATTGAAAACATAACACTATTGAAATTTTTTCGTAAACAATTGAAACAATAAGATTAACAGCAACAGGAATGCAACTACCAGTGCATACCAGTAATTCCAGTTTTTGAAGAATGGCGCCTTATCGTTCTCCGGTGTTTCCATGCAATTATTTTCGGGTGGTTCGCAGCCAGCCAGTCAGCACAATTACAAAACCCAGAATCAATCCTATTATAATCCCAAGCCTGACTTTTTTTATTAGAACGCCTACTACCAATCCAATGACAATGGCAAAAATAAATGCCATCTCTCCTCTGCGTATGCTCGGCTTTCGTTCTTCACTCATATATAGTAATCTACGAATTATCGAAGGCTAAAATCCTTTTTTCTTATTTAACGCAATGATATTAGCCAGTAAACGGTATGCCCCGGGTACACCTGCCGGCAGTTCCCGGAAAAATACAATGCCGGTATACGTAAACCAACCCTTGCCGTATTTGGTAACGATCAAACTGCCATCATCCGCTTTTTCACCGGGATCATTCATGCTGATCAATTTTTCAAACTTACCAGACGTATCACTGGCATGATAGATACTACGTTCCTGTATCCAACCTTTAAAATCATCATCGGTGATCTTGTTTGGAAAAGTAAATACCGGGTGCCCGGGTTTCAATATTGTAACAGCTGCATTTTCATCGGTTATCCTTGTCCGGGTAATATTGAAATTATATGGTCCTATTTTAGCCCTTACCGGCCCTATTTGGTTGCTGGTATTATACTGTACGATAAAATTACCCCCTTCGTTTACATACTTCATCAGCTTATCATAATGATTATTCATCCAGTCGTGGGTATTGTAAGCCCTTACACCGGTAATGATCGCATCAAACTGGTTAAGATTATTTTTTATTAACTCTTTGTTGGTGAGTAGTGTTACTTCATAGCCCATTTGTTCCAGGGCTTCGGGTACTTTATCTCCTGCACCTACAATATAGCCGATCTTCTTTCCATAGGTTTTTAAATCGAGTTTCTTATTACTAACGGTAGCGATCGTAAAATAATTGATATACGGGATATGATCATACTTCACTTCCTTGATACCCATATGATACAAGTCTTTCCTACCGTTATCAGCATCTACGGCAAAATAATAATCGTTGTCCTTTGTCGCCTGAATAGAATAATTAACTGCAATTGTTTTGTTTTTTTCCTCAAAATTAACTTTGTCCGGACTGTACTGGATCTTTATATTATCCGGGAGTTCACGACCTACATCCGAAAGCGTTGCAGAAAATCCCTTTTTCTTCGAGGTCAGGTTCAGTGAGCCGGTAAACTCATTATTGCCTTTGGATATCTTAATTTTCTCATCGGCAGCTACCAATACCGGCGGAAGTACCACGAGGGGTTCATATAATTCACCCCGGACCGGGTCAGTAAATTTATATTTCACTGGTTTGACTATCTGCAGGTCCTGCCCTTCGATATTTAAATCGACCAAAAGAAAAACAGAAGGATCTACATCTGGCTGACCGATCGAAGTTTGTTCGGCTACATTAAAATAACCTTCGGCCATTTTACTTTCCAGCCAGTACGGTTGTGTCTGTTTAGTGGCAGGGCTTACAAAGATCGTTTTAGCATAATTCAGGTTCTTGTTTTTACCCAGCGGCTGGTTGAAGGATGAATCATACAACTCACCGGATGCTACTTTTACTTTTTTCAAAACAGCATTTACTCCCAACCGGTTGTTAAAAGAAAAATTGATCCGCATTGAATCGGTCTTCACCGCAAATTGTTCTGCCGCAGTAGCATCAATGAACAAACCGCTGCATTGCTGGATCAGCAGTTTTACTTCTTCCAGTTTTTTAGTAGGCCAGTACCCGTTCGGAATATTCCGGAGGGCTGCATATAATTCTACCAGTCCTTTTACTGATTTCTCCGGGTGGAGAAAATCAAAGTTGGCGGTTAGTTCGTCGATCATTTTTTGAATGGCTTCACCACCCGCTACTCTTTTCCAGGTCAGGTCCACGCCATCCATCAAATCGCTGGTGGGTTGGTCACCCCTGGTGGCTTTAAAAAATTCCAGTGCTTCTCCCCGGCCTGCCGGCACACCAAAACCCTGGCTTTTATGCTGGCTACGGCTTTCAGCCGCAATCTCTCCATAACTTTTTCCCAGCAATGGATTATAACCACCTACATCCACTTTATACTGGTCATCTCTTGTTGTATTGTTTCCGCCAAAATTAAATGTGTTCCATAGAACTCTTTTAGCCTGCCAGACGGATACATATTGTAACTGTTCAGGAAAACGGCTCGGGTCTGCTGCGGCAGCAAATGCTTCATTCGCCAGGATACCTGAAGCCGTATGATGACCATGGCCACCTTCACCACTAACTGGAAAACGATTAATAATAATATCGGGCTGAAATTTCCTGATCACCCAAACTACATCGCTCAATATTTTTTCCTTATCCCATTTGGTAAATGTTTCTTCCGGTGTTTTTGAGTAGCCAAAATCGTAGGCCCGGGTAAAAAATTGTTCGCCGCCATCTATTCGTCGGGCTGCCAATAATTCCTGGGTCCGGATCAACCCCAATTCGATACCCTGCTCATCACCGATCAGGTTCTGGCCACCATCACCTCTTGTCATTGACAAATAACCGGTACGGTATAACCGATCCTTTGATAAATAAGCGATCAACCGGGTATTCTCATCATCGGGGTGTGCTGCGATATAAAGTACTGCCCCTAATACATTTAATTTTTTAATTGCCTGGTACATTTCGGCGGAGGTCCAGCTTTGGGGAGCTTGTGAAAAGGCATTGGAAAAAAGACAGCAGCTGGTAAAGGCCAAAAGGTATATTTTTCTCATCAATCAGAATTATTCAGCGAATATATGTTTTGTTGAGAAAGCAGCTATACCACTTATACAGAATGAGGATGCCAGTGGCACTATAACATAAATTTATAAGACCCCCGGGGCGGAAAGTTCAGTTTAAAGACATTGATCAGTGGCCTTCTTCACTACCCGCTTTGGATTAAGCCAGCCTGCTCAGGTCAACATCACCACATGATCACAGGAGGCTGCTTACTGACCACCAAAAAACACCGCATTACAAAATAATAGTTTCCCGTTCTCCCAAAAATTTCTGAACAATACATTATCGGCCAAATAAATGACCGAGCCGCTGCCCATTTGCTGTACGCCAAATACCAGTCCATCCTTTAATTTATCCTTTAACCGGGCCCCAACGAATCCCGCTACCTGGTTGTCTTTTTTGACCACTCCAACATTCCAACCGCCTTCTTTTAAAAACTCATAGACCTGGTCATCCATTTTCAATGTATAATAATAACCAGGATAGCCATAAGCCAGCGGATGCGTATTATCGATTTCCACTTTATAGATAGACCCTGGTGTAATATTGGTAATATTATCCCTTTCCCGGTCTTCAAATTTTTTCAAAAGATCATAGCCAGCCTTTTCGTCTTTTTTTTCTGCCTCTGCTGCTTTTTTGGATTTGATATTAAATCCCAATGCGGCAGCATCCGGTCTTGACAAAGCATTCACAGCCCCTTCCATTGCAATGACCTTTCCTCCTTTATTGATCCAATCTTTAAACGCATCAGCAGTATTCTTTTCCGACAGGAAACGATAGTTCCCATCGGGCATGATCAATACGTTGATATCATTCCAGTTAACCCGGCCAATATCGGCAGCATTGATTAGTGTAACAGGATAATCAATCTGCTGTTCAAAGAAATGCCAGATCTCACCGGCCGCATTAGAGCCAACACCTTCCCCGGTAAGCAAGGCTACTTTAGGAGCCCGCAAAGGAAGCACCTGGCCGCTGCCAAAATCATATCCTTTATCTACAAAACCTGTTGATACCGGGTATAAACGTATATTATTCTCATCGGCTTCTTTCTTTACCACGTTCCATAGATTGCCGCCTAAAGACCGGTTAGCTGTGGCCAAAATAATGATGGCTCCTCTATCAAACTTATTACCATTAATTTCAAAAGGATGGGTGGCATAACGAAGCAATATGCCTTTCTGTAATAAGTGGCCTGCCACTTTCACGGTTTGCAAACCTTCCCAGGGCATTACATAGCCATAGGTAGTGCCGGCATTAGTGATCTTAGTTTTTGTAATGGCCCCGCTTCCATTGATCCGGTCCCGGCTGGCATATGCTTCCAACCCGTAGGCATACGGCAAGGCCCAGGCAGTAATATCATAGGTAACGGAGTCCACCAGTTTCCCTTTCGGTTCAAATAAAACCTTGATCATAGCCGACCGGGGCTGAAGAGCGCTGATAACGATATCGTTGCTGAGTGTAAATGATTCTTCTTTGCCGCTGGTATAACTATACCCTTTACCTGCCCCGGAACCTGCACTATACTGGATACCATTTTTCCCTAACAGTTCAAGCAGAGCTTCCACACGTTCCCGGTCCTTTGTATTATTTTTTATAACATAGGTTTTATATTCTCCGAAACCGGATGATGCCGCCTCATTAAAATATTTTCTAAATTCTTTGACCAGCTTCCCTGCATGGAGTGAAGCAATTTCAATGGTACTTAGTGATGTGGTGTAATGATGGATGGCCCTGTCGTAAAGTGTCAGGGTATCCCCTTCATCATTTATAATAGCCGATCCGCTTACGCCGCCACCGCCCTGTTCATAGGTCATCCCGATTGCCCCGTTATAGGTCGGGTAGGTATCTCCGTAAGAAGGATAATAGAGATCAAATACTTCCCGGGTAAAATAGAGCCAGCCGTTGGCATCAAAATATTTTGCATGATTTTTACCAATGGTAACCTGGAAATCCCGTTGCCAGGAAGTGATCACATCATGATAGGGCTGTGCCGCCGGGGCAAAATAATAAGGTTGGTTCACGCCTTGTTCATGATAGTCCACATGGATCTGTGGCATCCACTCATTGTACACTTTCATCCGCTGACGGCTTTCTGTTTGCGTTTGCCAGGCCCAGTCGCGGTTCAGGTCGAAATTATAATGATTTGTTCTTCCGCCGGGCCAGGGTTCCCGGTGCTCCCTTGCTATCCGGCCGGGATTTGCATTTTTGCCAACAATAGAATTAAACCAGTTCACATACCGGTCCCTTCCATCGGGATTGATACAGGGATCAATAATTACAAGAGTATTTTTCAGCCATTCTTTTGTTTTGCTGTTCGAAGGGTCTACGAGCGACCAAAGCGTCAGCAGGGCTGCCTCAGAACTGGAAGTTTCATTACCATGCACATTATAACTGAGCCACACGATAGCCGGGACATTTTCTTCAATCGGCGCAGCTTTATCTTTCGCCAGATTGGCGAGTCGCAGGTTATTTATCCTTATCGCCTCCAGGTTTTTCATATTATCCAAAGAGCTGATAAATGCAAGCAACAGGGGACGGCCTTCATTGGTTTCACCATACGGCTGTAGCTTAACCGTGGCTGTAACATTAGCCGCTACATGATTAAAATAATTCACCACGTTGAAATGCGGGGTATAACGGGTACCAATTTTATAGCCTAAAAACTCTTCAGGAGATTTTAATTGTGCAAAGCTAATATGCGTAGTTATTAAAAACAGGAATAAAACCAGGAGTCGTTTGTGCATAATCTTATTTTAAGCATCCTAAGATATGCAAAAGTAGGCAACACAGTTTGAGGTAAAAAGTAAGGCCGCTGTAAAAACAGCGGCCTTACTATAAAAAGAATGAATCTTTATTTGCTTGTTGGCAGTTCAAATTTTAACCTGGCAAAATAATAAGCCCCGTTAAAACCCTGCTGCTGTACCCTGCGGCTGAATACAAAACGGCCTGAGCTCATATTGCCGCTATGTGTATGCCTGTCCTGATAGACATCAAATAAATTGTTTGCACCTATTGTCAATGCCAGTTGCTTAATCAATTGGTACGACAATGAAAGATCGGTTACCAACTTAGACTCAAAAACCTGGTCCAGCGTTTCCCTTGCATTATTATTGAATGCATTAATCGGGAAGGCACCCGGATTAGCCGGATTAATAGAAGGATCAAGGTATTCCACTTTTCCAAAGTTTACAAAACGAACCATAGCTCCAAACTTGCTCACTTTATAATTCAATGTGAGGCTTAATTTATTACTAGGATTGGCTACTTCAATACGGCTTTGATCTTCCCGGTTAAAATAGTTTCCTAATTGCCCGGTACTGACTAAAACCGGTGATGCCTTTATGATCGGCTTTCCATCTGCACCCTTTTCACTTCATTGTCAATAAATATAGCAGCAAGTGTAGCCCGTAATGAATGTTTGCGGGCAAATTTTGTGCTATAAGAAAGTACTGTTTCCAATCCTCTTGCCCTGGTGTCTATAGCATTAGAAAAGAAATTAGCAGTACCTGCCCCAGCTGCATCTAACTGAGCCTGCAACTGTGCATTGCCACCACCGGTAAAATTATTGGTGAGTACAATCCGGTTGTCTATATCAATCTGGTAAGCATCCACCGTTAATTCTAAACCTTTAAAAGGTTTAGCTGCAAAACCAATTGAATAACTGCTACTGGTTTCTTCCTGTAGCGTAGGGATGCCTAATATTTGTGCGGGAACGCTGCCATTGGTAAATGTGCCTGCCTGTATCGGCATCAATGGACTACCTACAAAAAGTGTACTTGTCCTGGTATAAAACCGCTGCTGCATAGAAGGCGCCCTGAAGCCTGAAGTGATAGATGCCCTTAGATTAAACGCTTCTCCAAACTTGTAGCGGCTGGCCAATTTATAATTCAGTGTTGAACCAAAATCGCTGTAGTTTTCGAAACGTAATGCACCTGTCACTAAAAATTTATCGGTAAAATCCTGTTCGAGGTCAATATAGATGCCTAAGGCGTTACGGTTATTATCGTTGGAGTTTATAAATCCTGAAAAAACCTGAGCCCCCGCAGCAGCAGCGGTTGGAGGATCATAATTTTTATAAGATGCTTCTTCACCAGCCCTGACCTGGAAATTTTCTACTCTGAATTCCACTCCCCCTGCCACATTCAACCCTTTAAGCACATTATACTTTCTTGAGAGATCGGCATTAAAAACATGCTGGCCGAATTTTAACCCCCCGGCATCAAAAGAAGTTTGCTTGTTTCCTGCAATAAAAAATTGTGAATAATTAACCGAATTGTCAATGGTAAAATCAAACTTACTCATGCCATATGTATAGCTGAAGTCTGCATTCCATTGATTAAATTTTGTACGGGCACCCGCTGTAAAGGATGCATCGGTAAGATCAGAATTGATAAAAGGCAAAAATCCATTGGGATAAAGGGAAAAAGCCTGGGGAGCATAAATTCTTGCATTGCCCGGAATACCGCTTGGATAACGGTAAAAGCCGGCAGCCCTTCCATCTTTTTTGCCATATCCACCAAATGAGTAGAGTTCTGTTTTACCACTGGTTGGATAAGTAAAATTAAAAAACAGGTTCCCTCCTTTCATTTCAGAGTTGCCAACAAACATGTCAAAGGAGTTTCTTGTCAATCCCCTTGCTGCCATAATAGAATCGTCTCTGTTCACATTGTTTAAATTGGGATACACAGCGCCGGTGTAAGTTCCGGTCCTGTTTGTCGCATCTCTTTTTATGTATTCACCGGTAAGGTTCAGGTGCCCTTTATTTATTTTGAAACCGTATCCAACCGAAGCCTGAAAGTTGTCGCCATCCCTTGCTTTTACAGAAGGGTCATCTGTTTTGCCGGTAATTTTATATAAAGCGTAATTTTTATCATAGGAGGTAATGTACTTTCCATAACTTATTCCTGCTTCCAGCACCCCTGTTCTTTTTTTCAGCACAATATTAATAACTCCCGCAATAGCATCAGAACCATATTGTGCAGCTGCTCCGTCCCGCAAGATTTCTATTCTTTCAATAGCCGTGGCAGGAATGGCACTCATATCTGTACCAACAGAACCTCGGTTTACGGTACCATTTACATTTACCAATGCTGATTGATGACGGCGTTTGCCATTCACCAGCACCAGCACCTGGTCAGTTCCTAATCCCCGTAACTGGGCAGGATCCACATGGTCTGTACCATCAGAAATAGTTTGACGGGCAGATTGAAAAGAAGGAGCAATGAAATTCAAGATCTGGCTTAACTCCACCTGGCCAATATCATTTACCACCTGCGATATTTGAATTACATCCACCGGTACTGGTGTTTGTGTTCTCGTTCTTACGGTGGCGGAACGGGAACCTACAGTCACCGTGGTTAATTCACCAACTGTTACCAGCTGAAAATCGTTTACAAAAGCTTGATCGGATGAAACTGTAATTTCTTTTCGCTGGCTTTCTGTACCAACATAACTAATAACCAACGTATGTTTTCCCGGCGCAACCTGAAGTGTGTAATTGCCTGCGGCATCGGTAGAAGTTCCCTTTTTGGTACCTTGCAATAAAACAGAAGCCCCGGCAACGGGTTGTCCATTAGCATCTTTTACAGTTCCTTTCAGTGTGGCTGTTTGCGCCGATGCAAAAAGCGAAGAAAAAAGAAATAACACAAAAAGAAATAGAAAACGGGTAAGAGAAAAACGTCCAATAAACATAAGTTTTTGTTTTGATTGATAAAATTAAATGAACCAGTATGGGCAGGAAAAGGTTGGCAGGCATTTAAATATAGCTTTTTTGGAGTTTCCCTGCAAATGATTTTATCAATTTACTTACCTTCCTGCCTGATATAAATGCTATCTGATGAAAAGATTAATTAGATTCCTGTTCCCTTCCGTCTTCCTGTTGTCATGCAATCCTGCTTTAAAAAATACTACCCCGGGGATTGCTATTAATCCGTACAACTACAATATTCAGAAAAAAACAATCGCCGAAAACGGGGCTGTAGTTTCAGCACATCCTCTTGCAAGCAAGGTAGGCGTAGAGATTTTAAAAATGGGTGGTAATGCTGTTGATGCAGCTATCGCTACACAATTAGCACTGGCAGTAGTTTATCCCAATGCCGGCAACCTTGGTGGTGGTGGTTTTTTTGTAGCAAGATTGAGTAACGCCGAACTTGTTTCCATTGATTACCGGGAAAAAGCTCCGGGCAATGCGCACCGTGACATGTATATAGACCCGGATGGCAAAGCCAGAACAGATAAAAGCCAGGATGGTCATCTGGCCAGTGGAGTACCGGGAGCTGTTGCCGGTTTATTTGCTTCACATAAATATGCAAAGCTTCCTTTTGCAAGATTAATTCAGCCTGCAATTGATTTGGCGGCCAAAGGATTTACTATTAGTGAACGGGAAGCCAAATCATTAAATGGTTTGCAGGATGACTTAAAGAAGTTTAATTCTGTAATACCGGTGTTTGTAAAGAATGAAGGCTGGAAAGCAGGTGATACTCTGATACAAACCGATTTGGCCAACACATTAAAAAGAATCCGGGACAATGGGGCAGCCGGTTTTTATGAAGGCGAAACAGCAAAACTTATCGTAGAAGAAATGAAAAGAGGTGGTGGCATTATTACTTATGAAGATTTAAAAAATTATAAAGCACAACCAAGAACACCGCATCAGTTTAATTATAAAGGATACAAAATAGTTGGAATGGCTATGCCAAGCAGCGGCGGGCTATTGCTACACCAGATGATGAAGATGATTGAGAACCGGAATATTGGTGCTATGGGTTTTCATTCAGTGCAGGCTGTGCAGCTAATGACAGAGGTAGAAAGAAGAGCTTATGCTGACCGGGCAGAATACATGGGCGATGCTGATTTTTACAAGGTGCCGGTGGCAAGGCTTGGCAGTGATGCTTATTTAAAAGAACGTATGCAAACGTATAATCCGGAAAAAGCAACACCCAGCACCGATATAAAACCGGGAGTAGCAACAGGAAAAGAAAGTGAAGAAACAACCCATTTTAGTGTAATAGATAAAGAAGGTAATGCCGTTTCAATTACTACCACACTTAATAATTCTTATGGCAGCCGGACAGTGGTAGGCGGTGCCGGTTTTTTTCTGAATGATGAAATGGATGACTTTAGTATAAAACCTGGCGTGCCCAATATGTACGGTGCTATTGGTGGCGAAGCAAACGCCATTGCTGCCGGCAAACGAATGCTGAGCTCTATGACACCGACCATTGTTTTAAAAGATAACAAGCCGTATATCGTTATTGGTACTCCCGGTGGTACCACTATACCAACTCAGGTTTTTCAAACATTGGTGAATATGCTTGAGTTTAATATGAGTACTGAAGATGCGGTGTACAAACCCCGGTTTCATCATCAATGGTTGCCGGATGAAGTAGTGATTGAAAAAAAATTTCCTCAACCTATCCGGGATGCGTTGCAAAAAATGGGGTATACTTTAAAAGAACGGGTTGCTTTTGGCCGGACAGAAGTAATAAAAATATTACCCAATGGAAAGTTTGAAGCGGTAGCTGATTACCGGGGTGATGATGCAGCGGAAGGATGGTAAAGAGTTTATAGTTCATAGTTTTTTGTTCGTAGTTATCGTCTTAGACTAAATACTCAGCGGATCAGCAATGACCCAAAACGTTTAACTAGCTATAGCAGAAAAACTAAAAACTCCTTTAAATTAGTAAGACCCAAAAACCGCTAACTGTAAACACTGTCTGATTAACGGAGTACCCAACAATAAACAATGAACTAAGAACTATAAACTAATACTATGTCTTCACTCGCAAAAGAATTTTTAACTACCGCCACCCGAAGGCTGAAATATTATAAAGAGCTTGGCGATAAAACCTTTGAGCAATTGAATGACTGGGATTTTCATTACCAGCCCAATGAAGAATCCAATAGCATTGCTATCATCATTCAGCATATGGCCGGTAATATGCTCAGCCGCTGGACCAATTTCCTGGATGAGGACGGGGAAAAAGAATGGCGCAAAAGGGATGATGAGTTTAGCATACATGCGTACAACAAACAACAACTGCTGGAACTTTGGGAAAAAGGCTGGACCTGTTTCTTTGATGCCCTGGGATCATTGAAGAAAAAAGAACTGAAACTGACCATCCTGATCCGCAAAGAACCCCTTTCCGTGATAGATGCCATTAACCGGCAACTGGCACACTATCCTTATCACGTGGGGCAGATTATACATATTGCCAAAACCATCAAAGGAAAAAACTGGAAGAATCTGTCCATTGCCAAAAGAGAATCAACAGCTTATAATGATTCAACTGCCATCAAGGATCCGGCAAAGAAGTACTGAGATGCTTTGACATGACGCATTAATTGGCTATTTTGCGGCCTCCCTAATTTTCACCTTATATTATGAAAATACTTTATAGTCTCTTTGCTGCTCTGCTTGTGAGTTTTTCTGCTGACTGCCAGTCTGAATTGGGCATTTTCGCAGGCCCACAGGCCACAACCACCAGCTATTCAGCCCAGGGTTCCAAACAGGATAACTCATTCAAATATGGTTTTCATGCAGGTGCCCTGATGAAAATACCTTTTGAAGGTCGTTTATATTTTGCCCCTGCCGCTTATTATAGCCTGAAAGGATACAAAGTGACTTTTAACCGTTTTGTCTATCCTCCCGGGCCTACAGCCGCAGATAACAATACCACGCTCCACACTTTTGAGCTGGCCGCATTATTACAATACGACCTGGGCAGCAACCCCAGTCATGCTTTTATCAAGTTAGGACCCAGCTTAGACTTTCAACTGTTAGGTAAAGAAAAATTTAATGTAATTGGGGGTGGCACGGTTGACAGGAGTATGAAATTTGGCCCAGGTGAATATGGTCGCTATTCCGCCAACCTGATAGGCCAACTCGGGTATGAAACAGCCAGTGGCTTTATCATCTTTGCCCAATACACCCATGGCGCTGCGAGTTTGAATAATGCAGATGGCGGCCCAGCTATCCGTCACCGGGTTTATGGCATTTCCATTGGTAAATTTCTCAAAAGGAAAAAGATTGTGATTGATACGAAGAATAAAGAATAATATACCAACGCTCTGTGCTAACCTATTGTTACAGAAATACAGGAACACAGATTAGATTGATAATCACGGATCGGTTCTGATTCGCAGAATATTTCTGCCCGGACCTGACGATACTATTCTGCTGTTCCCATATTAATACCCGATTCTGTCAGTCCGATCTCGGTTTTTTCAAAAAAATTTTCTCATTGCACTGGTGATCCTTTTGCATTATACTGTATTAAAATCCGTCTCAATCCGTTAAATCTGCGTAATCTGTGTTCCTGTATTTTCTACCAATAAAAAGTGAAAAAATGATGTCCGGTTCATTTAGGACGGAAATTTGAAGCATATTGGTACTGAATTTGCCCTAAGGGCAACGAATGCCTACTTTTACAACTTAAATGGCTGAGTCTGAGGAGATTTAAAAAAATATTGAAATGGTTTTTCCTATCCCTGCTTTTCCTCATTGTGGGGCTATATATTTTTATCCAAACTCCCTTTGGCCAAAATTGGATTGCCCGGCAGGTGACCAAACGACTCAGCCGTGACCTGCAGACCAAGGTCAGTATCCAACATGTTGATTTCTCCCTCTTTAATAATATGCATTTGCATGGAGTGCTCGTGGAAGACCGGAAAGGTGATACCCTGTTGTATGCTGGCGATTTAAAAGTGCGGATCACCGATTGGTTTTTCTTTAAAAAAGAAGCAGAACTAAAATATATCGGACTCGAAAATGCGATCATTAAATTCCAACGGACCGATTCTGTCTGGCGCCAGCAATTCATCTTCGATTATTTTGCCTCGCCTTCCACTGGTACGAAAAAGAAAAAAGCAGGTATCCTTTTCAACCTGAAAAATGTGGAACTGAAAAATGTGACGTTCATAAAAAAGGATGCCTGGCTGGGAGAGGATATGACCATACAGGTTGGCGGTATGAATCTGGATGCCGATAAACTAAGTTTATCCGGCAATCAATTTGAGATCAATTCCCTGCTGCTGAAAGACCCGGTAGTATCCATCAACAGCTATACAAAGCTTAAACCTGCTTCACCCCTTATCACTCTTCCTGAACAGGGATGGCAAAAGATTGACCCGATAGAAGAAATAAAAAAAGCTGTTTCCTGGAACCAGGGGAAAACTGTTTTCAAAATAGGTAACCTGAAGATCGTTAACGGCACATTTAAAACAGATAAACAAACAGACCAGCCGCCTTTCCCTTATTTTGATGGAAAGCATATACTATTTACTGAAATAAACGGCGACCTGAGTAATGCCAGCTTTATCGGCGATACGATCTATTCCAAAATGAAACTGACCGCCAAAGAGAGAAGCGGGCTGGAATTAAAAAATCTTTCTGCCGATCTGAAGCTCACCCCCACCGGTATGACCTTCAGTAATATGAACCTGGTAACCAACCGGAGTACTCTCGGCCATTATTTTTCGATGTCATACGATGACATGACCGACATGGCCTATTTTATACATAAAGTAAAATTGGCGGCCATTTTTGATGATTCCTATATTGACAGCGATGATATTGCCTTCTTTGCACCAGCCATGAGCAGTTGGAAAAAGAAAATAACGCTGGAGGGAAAGATACGGGGTACAATCGATGACCTGGTTGGCCGTGACATGCTGGTAAAGGCTGGTAACAGCACTATGCTGAATGGCGATATTACCCTGACAGGTTTGCCGGATATCAACCAAACTTTTATTGATTTTAAAGCCAACGATTTCCGCACTACGTATAATGATGCGGTAACCATCGTTCCGGCCATACGCAGGGTTACCAACCCGGATTTCCGCAAGATCCAATATGTGAATTTCAAGGGCAGCTTTACCGGTTTTATCCGCGACTTTGTCACGTTTGGTACTATCCAGACAAACCTCGGTACACTAACTACGGATATCAATATGAAATTACCAAGGGGTAAGGATCCGATCTATTCAGGCAGTATTGCAACTAATAATTTCCGGCTGGGAGAGTTTTTGGGAGATCCGAAAATCGGTTCCGTTTCTCTAACTGGTACTGTGAAAGGAAGTGGCTTTAGTGATAAAAGCCGTAATACGCTGGTGGATGGAACCATTCGCTTTGTGGAGTATAATAATTACCGCTATCAAAATATAACAGTAAAAGGCAAGTTGGATAAGACCCTGTTTGAAGGTGTTGCTTCCATGAAGGATGAAAATGCTGATCTTACCTTAAATGGTGTGATAGATTTTAATAAAAAAACACCCCGCTTCGATTTAGTCGCGGATGTTATACACTCCAATCTCAAGAACCTGAAGCTGACCAAAGACAGCCTCACGTTTGCCGGCAAACTCAATATCAACTTTGCCGGTAACAGCCTGGATAATTTTTTAGGCAGTGCCCGGGTAACGGAAGCGGAGATCACCAAGGACGGACGGAGGTTACCTTTTGATTCACTGATCGTTTCCTCAACCTATACCGATAGTGCAAAAACTGTGACAGCCGTTTCGAACGAGTTTGAGGCCAAAATAGAAGGCGATTTCAGCCTGGCCGGTTTGCCGGATGCCTTTACCTTCTTGCTCAATAAATATTACCCGGCCTATATAAAAGCCCCCCGAAAATTTCCCACCAACCAGGACATCCGGTTCGACATCACCACCTATAACGCTGATGAATACCTGCAATTACTCGACTCCAAACTCACTGGTTTCAATAATAGTCATTTTGAAGGGAACCTGAACCTGTCCCGCAACGAACTGAATTTTGAAGCAGCTGTACCTCAATTCAAATTCGGTCAGTACAATTTTGACCAGATAAAACTGTCCGCCCGGGGCACTACTGATAGCCTGGTTATCACCGGCCAAACAAAAGATATCCGCATCAATGACAGCCTGAGCATTCCGCAAGTGCTGTTCCATATCAAAGCAAGGAATGATTCATCACAGGTAAATATTATTACCGGTGCCAGTCAAACCGTCGAAAAGGCGAATTTAAATGCATTGGTGCTCACCTATAACGACGGGGTAGAGATCGAATTTGATCCTTCTAATTTTACGGTGAATGGCAAGACCTGGACGATCGATGAAACAGGTAAACTTCGGTTCAGGAGTAATAACCCGGCCAGTGGGCAATTAGTCTTATCCGAAGGAGAACAAAAGATCATGCTGAAAACGGAGCCTTCTTCTAAAGGCACCTGGAACGACCTGAAAGTGGAATTAACCAAGATCAACCTGGGTGATTTCGCTCCTTTCTTTCTGCCCAGGAACAGGTTGGAAGGTTTATTATCCGGCAATATTCTTGTGGAAGACCCCACCGGAGATATAACCGTAACATCCGATAATATCCGCACACAATACCTGCGTCTGGATAATGATTCACTGGGCGAGTTAACAACCAAACTCTCCTACGATAACAAAATAAAGGCGCTAATTATCAACGGCAAAACACTTAACCAGGAAAACTATTTGGGTTACGATGCGAAGATCTTCCTCGGAGATCCGCTGAAAGCAAAAGATAACCTCATTGCGTTAAAGGCGAGGAATTTTCAAATGAACATACTGGATCGTTTCCTCGGTACCTTATTCTCCGATATCAGGGGTTATCTTACGGGTGATATCGATATTACCGGCGCATTTAATAAACTAACCATCGCCGGGAAAGGAAAACTACGGGATGCCGGTCTCCGGGTCAATTTTACCCAGTGCTTTTATACCATACAGGATACCGAGATAGAATTAAAAACAAACGAGATCAATCTCGATGGAATTATACTAACGGATACGGTTAGTGGAAATCCGATTTATATTACTGGGGGGATCGAACATGAATCGTTCAAAAACATGTTCTATAACATGAACATTTCCACGCAAAAACCCAATACGTCCGGACCCGAAAATAACAAACCTGTCTTACTGCTGAATACCACGTATAGTGATAACCAACAGTTTTACGGACGGGTGAGAGGAACAGGTTCCTTAACGCTTGCGGGACCACAGTCGGAGGCATTCATGACTATTAATGCAGTTGCCTCGGATGTGGATAGCAGTAATATCACGATTCCTTCTTCCCAGAGCCGGGTAACCGGTACAGCCGATTTTCTGGTAGAAAGAAAATATGGGCGGGAGATGAATGACAGCGACTTTGCCAAAAATGCTACCAATTTTATTTATGATGTAGAAGTTACTGCTACTCCCATGGTAACTGTACAGGTAGTGCTTGATGAGCTGACCGGTGATATCATCAAAGGAAGAGGATCAGGCACATTGCAGATACGTTCGGGCACAACAGAACCACTTTCGCTTCGTGGCCGCTATGATATTGACGAGGGAGAATATGTATTTACCTTCCAGTCTTTCTTTAAAAAACCATTTGTACTTAAAAAAGGGGAAAACAATTATATTGAGTGGACAGGCGACCCGATGGACGCAACCATTAAACTGACGGCCGTGTATACGGCTACCAATGTAAGCTATGCACCATTGGCGGCAACCCTGCAGGGACTCGATCAAACGCAAAATATCGCTGGTGCCCGCGGTGATGTATATGTAATTGCTAAACTCACAGATAAACTTTTTCAGCCGACTTTTAATTTCAGCCTTGACTTTCCTGCCACCAGCGTGGTAAGCGGTGACCCTTCACTGGCCCTAAGCCTGCAACAATTACAGAAAAATGAAAATGAAATCAATAAACAAGCGACTTACCTCGTGGTATTGGGTGTTTTCGCACCTGTGGAAACAACGGGTACTTTCAATTTTGAAGAAGTAGCTACGAATAGTTTATCTGGTATCTTTTTTAACGTGATCAATGAACAGGTGAAAAAAATTGTATCCAGCATTTTCAAATCCGATAAATATAATTTTAATTTCAGCAGCTCCGTATACAACAGAAATGTGATCGATAATGGCAGCGGCTTCGACCTCGGAAGTAATGTTACGGCATCTGTCGGCCGTTCACTATTTAAAAATAGGGTGATCGTAACCGTAGGTGGAAGCGTAGAAGGAATATTGACCGGCAATACCGTACAAAATGTAGGGTTCCTGAAAGACTTTACCGTTGAGATACTTATGAACCCCAGTGGTACATTCCGTGCCAATCTCTTTTACCGGGATAATGTTGACTACCTCACCTCCACTGCTACTGGTGCGGGGCGGCAGAACCGGACGGGTTTGGGTCTTTCCTACCGTAAAGACTTTAATCACTTCGGCGATATATTCAGAAGAAAGAAAAACAGGAAGCCGCCAACACTACCCCCCTCAGTAAAAACTCCTGAAGCAAACGGGCAAACTCCTCCCGCCACAGAACAACAACCAGCAGCTAAAAAAGAAGATGAAATAAAAGAGAACTAGCACCCGGTTTAGGTCTGCTGTTATTACTTATCCTCCGCTAGTATCTCATGCCCCAATTTATCACGCTTGGTCTGCAGGTATTTTTCATTATGTTCGTTGGGATGAACTTCAATAGGAATATTTTCAACGATCTCCAGGCCATACCCCACCAATCCCACTCTTTTCTTTGGATTATTGGTCATCAGCCGCATCCGGGTAATGCCCAAATGGCGAAGGATCTGCGCCCCCAATCCATACTCCCTTTGATCCATCTGGAAACCAAGATGCAGGTTCGCTTCAACTGTATCCATACCCTGCTCCTGCAAACGATAAGCTTTTAATTTATTCAACAACCCAATACCTCTTCCTTCCTGGTTCATATATAAGATGGCCCCCTTCCCTTCGGCCTGGACCATTTGCATTGCTTTTTGTAATTGCTCCCCGCAATCGCAGCGTAAGGAGCCGAGAATATCACCGGTAAAACAAGAAGAGTGTACCCTGACCATTACCGGTTCGTCTTTTTCCCATTTCCCTTTCAGCAAGGCAAGATGCTCGTTGGTAGAATTCTTTTCTTTAAACGCTACCAGCTGAAAATCCCCGTATTTTGTTGGCATGTCTACCCTAACTACTTCTTCGATCAGGGAGTCGCTTTTGATCCGGTATTCGATCAGGTCTTTGATGGAAATAATCTTGAAATCAAATTTCTTCGCTACTTCGATTAATTCAGGAAGGCGGGCCATCGAACCATCTTCATTCATAATTTCGACGAGTACACCGCCGGGTATAAGCCCCGCCAGTCGTGGCAGGTCAACGGCCGCTTCGGTATGCCCGGCTCTTCTCAGTACCCCTCCCTTTTTAGCCCGCAGGGGGAATATATGCCCTGGTCTACCAAGATCGGAAGGATTGGTAAAAGGATTAACCAATGCCAGGATGGTCTTCGCCCGGTCCTGTGCAGAGATACCAGTCGTACAGCCATGTCCGAGCAGGTCAACCGAGACTGTGAAGGCTGTTTCATGCAAAGCCGTGTTATTATTCACCATCAGCTCGAGCCCCAGTTCGTCACATCTTTCTTCGGGTAAAGCCGCACAGATCAGGCCCCGACCCTGCTTGCTCATAAAATTGATCAGCTCCGGAGTGATAGAGGCGGCAGCAGCAATAAAGTCCCCTTCATTCTCCCGGTCTTCATCATCGGCAACCACAACCAATTTTCCACGTTTAATATCCTGGATGGCACTTTCAATTGAATCGAACATACTGGGTAATTATTTTTTGCAAAAATACTGATTCAGCCTCTGCCAACCCGGATTTCGGGGTGCGGAATTGGGTTTTAGCCAGGCTTCAGTAATAAAGAATAAGAACAAAGAAACCGGGGGGAAAGTTTGGTTAGGATCGGGCAGCGAAATCCAGCAGCAGGATGTCATTACAATGCCTTACTTTACAGCCTCGATTTGTTAATATTTGCCTATTTTTAATTAGGAAATATTCCTTTTCTTTGCAACCGAAAATTAACTTATATGCTTAAGAGAACCCTCTTTTTGTTTGCCTTTGCCTTTATGGCCGGTCCGTTAGCATTTGCCCAGATTACGACTTCCGCACTAAGTGGAACTGTAAAAAGTACCATGGATGAAGCACTTGCCGGGGCTTCCATCTTGGCTACCCACCAACCCTCCGGAACCAGATACACAACAGTGAGCCGCGCAGGCGGTGCATTCAGTATCCAGAACATGCGGGTCGGTGGTCCTTATACCGTGGAGATCACTTTTGTGGGTTTCAAAACAGAAAAAATAGAAGATCTCTATTTGCAATTGGCTGAAACTTCTGAATTATCTCCCCAGTTAACAAAAACGGATGCTACACTGGAAAATGTGATATTGACCACTGGCAGAAGAAGCACGATCCTGAACTCCAACAGGACCGGTGCCCTGACCAATGTTGGTAAAAGAGAAATAACCGTACTTCCAAGCATCTCCCGGAATATCCAGGATTTGGCCCGTTTGACTCCCCAGGCAACTGGTGGTGGTGCCGTAGCCGGTGGTAACTATCGTCAAAATAATATAACAGTTGACGGCTCTGATTTCAATAACACATTTGGTATCGGGTCTAACTTACCGGCACAAGGTTCTCCTATTTCCCTAGATGCTATAGAAGAGATCTCTGTTAACATTACACCGTATGATGTTCGCCAATCCGGTTTTATAGGCAGTGCTTTAAACGCAATAACCCGCTCCGGAACTAATACTACTTCAGGTTCTATCTATACGTATTGGAGAAATGAACGTTTCCAGGGCCGTAAAGTGGAAAAATCATTTTTTGTACGCCAGCCACTCGATTTCAAACAACATGGTTTCCGTATCGGCGGCCCGATCATTAAGAATAAATTATTTTACTTCTTTAACTACGAAACAGAGCAGACCATCAGTCCGGGCCAAACTAAATTGGCAGCTACGTCCGGAGCTCCTTTTGGAAGTGCCAATGATATCGCACGGCCTACCACCACCGAGCTGAATGCAATTCGCTCTTATCTCTTAAATACATATGGATATGAAACAGGTAATTATGACAACTATGACCTGGGAGGGGATAAAAGAAAAATACTGGCCCGTTTAGACTGGAACATGAATCCCAAAAATAAACTCAGCCTCCGGTACAGCCAGGTAGAAAGCAGCGACCCTACCCTGATGAGCGGCTCCACTGGAAGTGCAGGTTTTAACTTTGCTTCCGGCCAGGGACGAAATGATCTCACTGCCCTTCATTTTAAAAATTCAAATTACTACCAGGATTATAATTTCTATTCTTTAGCCGCTGAACTGAACTCTACTTTCAGTTCCAGGGTATCGAATACGTTCCGGGCTTCTTATAACAACCAGAATGAGCCTCGTAGTTCCGACAGTAAAGATTTTCCCTTTGTTGATATCATGAAAGATGGTATCCCCTTTACTTCTTTCGGATATGAGCCATTTACCTATGGTAACCTGCGGGACGTAAAAATTTATTCTTTTGTTGACAACCTGACGATCTCTGCCGGGAAACACAATATCCTCCTCGGTCTGCAATATGATAATACCACTACGGTAAATGGTTTCCAGCCACTGGGTGCCAGCTACTACCGGTTTAACTCGTTTGCAGATTTCCAGAATGGTGTGACCCCAACTGACTTCGCTTATACTTATTCATTAAAGAAAGACTATTCACAGGCTTTCCCTACTTTCAAATTTGCACAATACTCTGCCTTTATCCAGGATGAGATATCCATGTCAAAAAACTTTAAGCTGACACTCGGCTTAAGGGCGGATAAAGCCACATACCCGGGTGTAGATGAAGTAAAAGAAAACCCATTGGTATCTGCACTCACTTTTGCAGGTGGTGTTAAAGTTAATACGGGTAAATTGCCCGCTGCAAAAGTTTTACTATCCCCCCGTATAGGTTTCAACTGGGATCTCTATGGCGACCGTTCTTTACAGATCCGTGGTGGTACAGGTATCTTTACGGGCCGTGTTCCTTATGTATGGATCGTAGGACAGGCGGGTAACTCCGGTATGCTTCAGATCACCCAATCATTTAATGCGGTTACCAGTACTCCAAGACCCGGGCCCTTCAATCCTTCTGTAGGTTTTTACCGCCCGGCTACTCCGCCTTTAGCAGGTACAACCATGGGAACTGGTATTACCGCTTTTGCCAACGATTTCAAAATGCCACAGACCTGGAAAACCAGTCTGGCAGTTGATGTAAAAATCCCCTGGGGCATTATTGCAACCCTGGAAGGTATTTATAACAGGGACTATAATGTTATCTATTCCAGGAACGTTAACTTGAATGCACCTGCAGCGTTAAATGTGGCTGGCTATCCGGATAACAGGATGATCTATCCTGTAACAACCGGTGCTGCCAACCATATTAACAGGCTTCGTCAGACTTCTCCGGGTATCCTGGTACCCAGTGCCAGCGGAACTATTCCTTTCAGCATGGTCGTTACAGGTAACGAGAAAAGAGGTCATTATGCATCTTTTACCGTGAAATTTGAGAAAATACTGAGAAAAGGATTCGCTGCCAATATCGCTTACACTAAATCTTTTGCCAACTCGTTGTATGATGGTGTTGGCGACCAGCCATTCAATACCTGGAGCCTGATACCTAATGTATATGGTGCTAATAATCCCAGCTTGTCCCATTCTGGTTTCGTTGTTCCTGACAGGGTCGTAGCTTCACTTTCTTACCGTAAAGAATATTTCAAGCACTTTGCTACTACCATTTCTATGTTCTACAGCGGTTCTATCGACGGAAGGTTCTCCTATGTATATGGAGCTGACTTTAACCGGGATGGTGTAACCGGTAATGATCTTATCTACATTCCTAAAGATGCCCGTAATACCAGCGAGATACAATTTGTACCGACTTCTGCTATCAATGGTGTCGTTTATAGTGCCGCACAGCAGGCCCAGTTATTTGAAGATTATATCAACCAGGACAAATACCTGAAAGCTCACAGGGGTCAGTTTGCAGAAAGAAACGGTGCGCAGATCCCATGGAGAAACCAGCTTGATCTGAGGATTTTACAGGATGTGTTTACCAATATCGGTAAGAATAGGAACACCATCCAGTTCAGTTTAGATATCTTCAACTTTGGCAATGTGCTGAATCCAAGCTGGGGTAAAGTAAAAACGATCAATGCAAGTTCAATATTGGTTCCTCAAAACCAGGCGTCACTGGTACCAGGCGGTGCTGTGGTTCCTACCTTCCGGTTAAATGTGGCCCAGGGCCAGATTGTAACCAGGACATTCAGGGATAACTTAGGTGTAGCTTCTACCTATTACATGCAAATGGGTTTGAGATACCTGTTCAACTAATAATAGAAACCCTCTATATTAAAAATCCCTCTCGCAAAAAACGAGAGGGATTTTTCTTTGGCAAAAGAAGCTAGCAGGGTTAAGTAGCGACTGCATGGATTAAACTTGAAAATTGAGCATTAATTATTGCGTATTGAATATTTAAATACAAATACGCAACACGCAATATTCAATAAACCTGCTCAACAAGATGAAATTGCTGAAAATTTGAAATTTCTTACTTCCCCCAACCCCATCTTAAAAACGCCGGCATGGAGTTGCCCCAAGTAAATACATCATGGTGCCCGTCTTTCATTTCGAGGTAGTGGATCGCTGTTTCCGGGTCATATCCTTTGGCTTCAAGCTCTTTTATCAGGTCGAGCGTATCATCGATCGAATCAATGATACCATTCTGGTTCCGGTCTTTTGTTTCATCCATATTACCACACTGGAAAAAGAATTTGAGCCAGGGGGCATGTTGCCCGTTCCGAACCTGCTGGTGAATGATTCGGTGTTGATCATCATCATAGGCTTCGTCATCCTGGTCAATATCTCTCCACCATAAAGAGCCGGAGAAGACTCCCACTTTGTTAAAATGGGCAGCATGGTTCCATACGATATCCAATGCCATCAGTCCACCAAGTGAAAACCCTGCAAAGGCTTTTTCCTTAAAAGAAGGTATTACATACTGCTTCCGTACAAAAGGCAGCAGTTCTTCAAAAATAAAGGAAGTATATAAACCAGCTTTGGCCCCCCGTCCTTTGTAGTCAGGCTTGTCCGCTACACCATATTCCATTTTGCGGTCGGCGCTGCAATGTATCGCTACACAAAGCAATGGATCGATGGCATCATCGGTGTATAATTCTTCGAGAATTGATGTAAAGCCCATCTTCTCCATATCCTGACCATCATTGATAAGCAGAAGACTTATTTCTGAGGGGTCGGCCACGTGGCGGGGCAGGTAAAAATCGATCCTGACCTCCCGGTCTAAAAAAATGGATTGGATGGAAGTATTTTCAACCAGGATCCCGGAAACAGTCCTCCCTTGCATGGGCTCAAAAATAAGCTTTTCTTCAGTAAGTTGAACCCGGCTGCGCTACTTATGCGAACTGAATATTTCTTTTCATACCCCCAATTCCTACTTTCTGCTCCTAGTATTAATTTGTTTATTTCGCCGCATCAGGATAAATTTGGAGGAGGCCGTTTCAGTTTTTTTTCCCTGCACCGGCTTCTACATTATTCATTCAACTAAATTGTGTTTATGAAGAAAATCGGAATCCTTCACGGTAAGGAACGCTCATTTCCTGAAGCATTTGTTGCCCGGATCAACAGTAAGAATGTACCAGGTATCACTGCTGAACCAGTACTTATTGACAAAGCAATGCAGGGCGTACATAGTGGCTATGCCGTGATCATTGATCGTATCTCACAGGATGTACCATTTTACCGCACCTGGCTGAAAAATGCAGCCGTAACAGGTACAGCGGTGATCAATAACCCTTTCTGGTGGAGTGCTGATGATAAATATTTCAATAATTGCCTGATGACAAAAGTGGATGTCCCGGTTCCCAAAACGGCGATTATTCCATCGAGGGATTTACCGGATGATACATCCAATGACTCTTTCAGTAATCTTGCCTTTCCGCTCGACTGGGAATCCATCTTTAACTATGTAGGTTTCCCGGCCTATATGAAACCTTTCGCAGGTGGCGGATGGAAACATGTGTATCGCCTGGACAGCTCAGAAGATTTTTTTACCAAGCATAGCGAAACGGGCCAATTGGTGATGCTGTTGCAGGAAGAGATTGTCTTTACCGAATACTACCGTTGTTATTGCATTGGCGGCAAACATGTCCGCATCATGTCTTATGAACCTCGCAATCCGCATCACCTGCGCTATGTAGCTGACTTTAAACCAACACCTGAGCGTTTACAACAGATGACGGATATCGTTCTTCGTATCAATAGTTATTTAGGGTATGATTTCAATACGGTAGAGTTAGCTGTGCGGGATGGCATTCCTTATGCAATTGATTTTTGTAACCCTGCTCCCGATGCGGAAAGGACCAGTGTAGGCGAAGAGAATTTTGAATGGGTAGTGGAAACAGCAGCTACCTATGCCATTGAAAAAGCATTGGAGAACAAAGAAGGCGAAGACAATCTGACCTGGGGAGAATATGTAAGAAAAGGAGCGAACAAAAGTCCGTTGATTTAAATGAGCAAACTGACCGTTTACGATATTGATGAGGAGAAATTCAGTATGGTGGAGGAGCCCGACCCTTCCGCAAGTTATACCTATGCCGATTATCTGCATTGGCAGTTTGAAGAGCAATTGGAATTGATAAGGGGAAAGATTTTCAAAATGAGTCCAGCCCCGTCTCCGCTTCATCAAAAAATAAGTCTTGTTATTGGCAGCATTTTTTACCGGAAACTGAAAAAAACGAATTGTCAGGCCTTCCCAGCGCCATTTGATGTGCGATTACCGGTTCGAAACAAGAAAAAAGATAATGAGATCAATACCGTTGTGCAACCTGATCTCTGTATCGTCTGTGACGAATCAAAAATTGACAGCAAAGGTTGTATTGGGTCACCTGACCTGATCGTTGAAATTTTATCCCCGGGCAACTCTGCCAAAGATGTGAAACTGAAATTCGATGTGTATGAAAAAGCAGGCGTAAAAGAATATTGGATCGTTTACCCGGTGGAGGAAACAGTGGCTGTTTTTGTTTTGAGTGAAAAAGCTAACTATAGTGGTGCCACTCTATATGCCGGCAACGATATAATTCAGTGCCGGGCTGTACCGGGACTAACCGTTACTTTAAAAGAAATCTTTAGTAAAAAGTAAATATGAATCTGAACTATAAAAGTTTTACCCTTGGCGTAGAAGAAGAGTACATGGTGCTTGACCCCAAAACATTTGAGCTTAAGAGCCATGAACAGAAGATCGTACAGGAAGGTCAAAAAGTGATCAAGGATAAAGTAAAAGCAGAGATGCACCAGGCCGTAGTGGAAGTAGGCACCGATATCTGTGCCGATATTGATGAAGCTTTCCTGGATGTGGCCACCCTTCGCAAGACCATCGGTGGAATTGCCGACAGTCTTGGCTTTGCTATGGGTGCATCCGGCACCCATCCTTTCAGCCATTGGGAAAGTCAGCTGATCACCGATCATATCCGCTATAATGAGCTCGTGAACGAATTACAGGAAGCTGCCCGGAGCAATCTCATTTTTGGCCTGCACGTACACGTGGGAATGGAAAACCGGGAAATGGCCAATCATATTGCGAACAGTACCCGTTATTTTCTGCCGCATGTATTTGCCCTCAGTACCAACTCCCCTTTCTGGGAAGGCAGGATGACCGGTTACAAATCTTTCCGCACCAAAGTATTTGATAAATTTCCCCGCACGGGTATCCCCGATGCGTTTGACAGCATTGAAGCGTATGACAATTATGTAAAGCTGCTGATCAAAACCAATTGTATTGATAATGCCAAGAAGATTTGGTGGGACTTACGGGTACATCCTTTCTTTAATACGGTGGAGTTCCGCATCTGCGATATACCAATGACGGTAGATGAAACAATTACCATTGCCGCCCTCTTCCAGGCCATCTGTGCCCGGATCTATATGCTGCGATCCAAGAACCTCAACTTTATACAATACTCCCGGGCCCTGCTCAATGAGAATAAATGGCGCGCAAGCCGCTATGGCGTGGATGGTTACCTGATCGACTTTGGCAAGGAAGAAGAAGTGAATACAAGAGCCCTTATTTATGAATTGCTCGATTTCCTTGACCCGGTGCTTGATCACCTCGGCAGCCGCCACCGTATTGCTTATGTAAATAATATGCTGGAAAATGGTACTGGAGCTGACCGCCAGTTAGCTGTTTTTGAAAAAACAAAGAACCTGACGGATGTGGCAAAATTTATACAGAGCCAGTATTTGGCGGGAGTGTAAATCAGTAATACCGGAGAGTACCAGTCAAAAAATAAAATAATTGGTATGAAAAATAAACTAGCGCATTTTGCCATTCATATTGATGATATGGAAAGGGCAAAGGATTTTTAAACAGAAGTATTTGAATGGGGTTTTGCCTCCTACGGTCCGCCGGATTTCTTACAGATAAAAGCCGACCAATCGGAAAACGGGGAACTGATCGGGGCCTTGCAGTCCCGGAAATATTCACCCCTGGCGGAAAAGATCATTGGCCTGGAATGTACCATTGCTGTAGAGAATGTAAACAAGATCATTGAAAAAGTAGAACAACATGGCGGGAAAATTCTGCTGCCCAAAACAGCGATCCCCTATGTGGGATGGCTGACCAAATTCCTGGACACCGAAGGAAACCTTATTTGTGCAATGCAGGCAGACAATACTGCCCGATAATGAAAGCCAAACCCTTGCCACCTGAATTCCTTTTCCTTTTATCACCGAAGGAGCAAAAGTTAATCGAACTGTTTAAAGATCTGCGGGAATATATTCTTGAGATACACCCGGAAAGCAATGAACTGCTCTACCATACCCATGCATTAACATCGGTATTTTCAATCTCCGATAAATTAGCTGATTCATTTTGTATGCTGCCGGTCTACAGCAAACACATGAACTTAGGTTTTAATAAAGGAACCTTGCTTAAAGACCCGCACCAGTTATTAAAAGGCACCGGCAAACTGATCCGCCATATTCCAATTGACAGCCCGCCTGATTACAGGAATAAAAAAGTGAAAGATCTGCTGAAGGAAGCCATCGCATTTGCCATCAAGGATATGGACAAGCCAACAAAAATTGTAGGAACAACTATATCAAAAATAAAAAAGAAATAAGCCGTAGATAACATTGCAGGATAAAGCTGCATTACAAATTATTGCATCAGGCCATCTTCTTATGATCAGTGAATTCATAATGTTCGTTCTCGTAATAGTCACCCCATTCGATGATATTCAGTTTTAGCTGGTGTTTATGCAACTGGTATACAAAACTGTTCTGGTCAAAATAAGACCAGATGGTATTATCAATGAACCAATCGTCAAAAGCCCTGTTCACCTTTTCAGCATTCACCCGGGCAAAACAACCACACCAGTACAATCCTTCCAGCCCTTCGCCATAACTTTCCACTTCACTTTTTATGGTCTCACCACAATACCTTGCTTTCAGGTATTTATGCCCCTTCTTTAATTCTTTGAGGATAAAATCGGCTTCCTCGTAAACAGAGGAACGTTCGGGGTGCTTCGAGATCACTACATCAGCTCCTTTCAGCTGTCCTACGATGCGACTAATGAAATTGCCGGCTTTTACCCGGATATTCCCATCTATCCAGACATAGATATCATAATCCGGCCAAACCTTGTGTGCAATGATCTTAAAGATCTTTGCCTTCAGGCGGTTATCGATCTTATAGGCAGGATAAGGACAGTTTTCATCATTGACATAGTACCTGTCAAATAGAATATCCTGAGGAGGTATTTCATTGCACCGGTCAAATCCACCGATATTGGCTGTAATCACTGCTATTTTCATGATCTCTTTTAATCTTGTTGATGCCGGTTATTTGAAAACAATGCCCAGCCTGAAAATATGACTAAATTTAATATTATTTCGAGGAGAAAAAGCAACTATTGCTTATGCCACATGTGACATACCAATTGGCTCAACCGTTGCAATTTGTTTTTATTTTTTTGGCGCAATAACAATAGAAAAAATGAATACCGAAAAAGCTTACAATAACTAGGCATCGCAGTACGATACCAATATCAACAAGACAAGAGACCTGGAAGCAAAGTCCTTCCGGACTACTTTATCAGCTATTCCTTTTGAGAACTGTCTCGAGATCGGCTGCGGCACCGGTAAGAACAGCATTTGGCTGAGCGGGAAAGCAAAAGAGGTAACCGCTGTGGACTTTTCTGAAGAAATGCTGGCCAAAGCCAAAGAAAAGATCACAGCGGAGAAAATTCAATTTATAAAAGCAGATATAACAGCTCCCTGGACATTCAGCCAGCAAGGCTATGATCTCGTCAGCTTCAGCCTGGTACTGGAGCATATAGAGGAACTGTATCCTGTTTTTAAAGAAACAACCCGGTCATTAAAACAAGGCGGGTATGTTTATATTGGTGAACTGCACCCTTTCAAACAATACAGCGGTAGTAAAGCCCGGTTTGATACTGAAAATGGTCAGCAGGTGTTGGATTGTTTCAACCATCATATTACTGATTTTACCAGCGCTGCAAAAAATAATGGATTAGTACTTATAGAGCTCAACGAATATTTTGATGATGATAACAGGGATGAGATACCAAGAATACTGACCCTGCTGTTACAAAAAAGAAACTGACCATTTTAAATAAAAAAGGCCCTGCTGATAACAGGAGCCTCACGATTATTTATTTTGAACCATATAGATGCATAAGTACATGGACTACACAAAGCTCGTCCTATGTGTTTAATTACTGTGTCTTGTGTGCCTGTCTGGTTCAATTTTAAAAAAAAACTATTGCTTTAACATGTGAAAAACCTGTCCGCCGCTATTCTGCATTTCCACTACCAGCGTATCGCCGTTAAATTTATAGTTATACATAAATTTGTACTCGTTCCCGTTTGCCTGGAAACTAAAAGTACTGTCCGTTATTTCTGTTTTGCCGGGGTTTTTAAAATCCCCTTTCCCGAATGACAGGGAAGATCCCTTGAATTCATAGACCGTTCCCAGGTTCATGCTGACCATAGAACCTTCGGCTCTTTTAATTTCCCAGGCACCATCTAATTTGCTGGCAGGCCCGCTTTCTTCAGTAGTAGTGGAGGTGGTGGTTTCGGGTTCTTTCCCATCTTCTTTTTTATCGCTTCCACCACAGGCTGCGAGCAAAGTAGCAAACAATGCAATAGTGATCGAGGGTTTGAATAATTTCATGTTGAATGGGTTTGGTTTAAGTTAGCTAAAGATAAAATTTTTTTTCTATAATTTTCCTTCATCTACATCCTTAATAAATTTTATCACTCCATCCATAAAAATCTGCTGGTCATCCCACATGGATAAGTGACTTCCATTGGGGCAGTAAAGATATCGTCCTTTTTGCACTAGCTTACTTTGCTCTTCCATCGCCTTCGGGTCCATCGTATCATACTTCGCTCCTATCATCAGCGTTGGTACTTTTATTTCTTTCAGCCGATTTTTTATATCCCAGTTTTTTAATCTTCCACCAATACCAAATTCCGAAGGCCCCTGCATCATCGCATAGATTTCTCCATTAACATGTTTCATTGAACGGTTAAACCCATCCGGCCATTCCTGTAGCCGGCATAAATGCTCCTTGTAAAAATTCGGCAACAATAGTTCCATATACCGTGGATTAGTAAAATCGCCTTTGGTTTCAATAGCCCTTATCTCTGCCAGCACTTTTGGGTCCATTTGTTTTGCCAATACTTCATCTGCATATTTACCATACTCCGGTGCACTGGCTACCATGTTTGCTACCAGCAATGCTTTCATATTGCTTTGATACTTCAACGCATACTCCATCCCCAGAATGCCACCCCATGAATTGCCCAACAAATAAAAATTAGTGGAGTCGGCACCTATTGCTTTCCTAACCTGTTCCACTTCTTCCACAAATCGTTCGGTCGTCCACAAACTACTGTCCTTTGGTTGGTCGCTGTAATAAGAACCCAACTGATCGTATTCATAAAATTCAAATCCTTCTTTCGGGAAAAAGCTTTCAAAACATTCCATGTACTCATGTGTCATGGCCGGGCCGCCATGCAATAACAAAATTTTGATCCGGGGATTATTACCAAACCGTTTGGTCCACACCTTAAAATTACCAACTGGTGTTTTAATTGGGATCATTTTTATACCTGCCGATTGTACCCCGCTGTCGCCATAATTAAAATAGTCAGACACCGTGATATTGCCGCCTCTGGATTTTTTTTCTGCCTGTTGGCATGAAACAATCAGAATCGCAGCTAAAAAAGAGAGCATAAGTATTCGCATAGCAGTTGTTTTTTGTAAAAGATACTGAAATTCTTTTATGTTATAGTTTGAGATAATAGTGAGTCAAGTTTTCCCGGAGCCTTGTCTTGCCGAGGTACACCCCGTCCCGATTATTTCCTATCGTGTAGACACATCTTTTGCATAGAAAAGATAGCACACGGATGACACAGATTGAACAGATTTCCACTGTTTTCTTTATTTATTCAGAGATTTAAAGCACCTATTTGCGTGAGTAAAGGATAAACACAGATTTATCCGCCTGTGGCGGATAAAAAATCCGTGTTTATCCATCCGGTCCGTGTCATCCGTGTGCCAAAAAAATTTATGTCCACACGATAGGATTATTTCGGGAAGGCATCTCAAGCACAAAAAAATTCGAATATTAAGTTTCCTCCTTCGTCGGAATGACAAGACTCTGAATATTGGAAACTCCAACCTGAATCATTACCAGAATTTCCTTAATTTCAATGACCTTAAAACTGATTGTATGCGATTACTCCTCACTTTCCTGCTATGTACAACGATTATTGGTTTGCAGGCACAAACAAGGGCCGACTCTCTCCAGCTTATCCGCAACAACGTAAAATGGTACGATCTTGAATTCACCGATTCGGAAGCCGATTCCATGATGGGTAACCTGAATAATTACCTCTTCCTGTATAAATCGATGCACAAAACATTACCGGCTAATGATATTCCATACCCTTTTGCATTCAACCCGGCTCCCCCAGGCATGAAAATTTCCACTAAAAAAGAAAAGATATACTGGGATATCCCATTACAAGTACAAGTACCAACCAATAAAAATGATCTTGCGTTTTATTCTATTCCGCAACTGGCATCACTGATCCTGAACAAAAAGATCAGCTCCGTGGAGCTCACAAAGTTCTTTGTAAACCGTTTGAAGAAATGGGGTGATACCCTGGAATGTGTGATCAGCCTGACAGAAGAGCTGGCAATGAAACAGGCAAAACAGGCCGATGAAGAATTAAAGACCGGTATCTACCGGGGACCATTACACGGTATTCCTTATGGGCTAAAAGATCTGTTTGCCGTAAAAGGGTATAAAACTACCTGGGGTAGTACGCCGTATAAAGAGCAGGTGCTAGATATGGATTCCTATGTGTACAAAAAATTAAAGGATGCTGGCGCCGTTCTTTGTGCCAAACTTTCCATGGGTGCGCTGGCCAATAACAATAAATGGTTTGGTGGTGAAACTAAAAATCCCTGGAATCTGCAACAAGGTTCCAGTGGTTCTTCAGCCGGGTCGGCTTCAGCAGTAGTTGCTGGTTTATTACCCTTTGCCATTGGGACGGAAACGTTAGGTTCAATCGTATCTCCTTCCACCCGTTGCGGGGCTACAGGTTTGCGACCTACTTTCGGTACCATCAGCCGCTATGGTGCCATGGTGCTTTGCTGGAGCCTTGATAAAGTTGGGCCTATTTGCCGCAGTGCAGAAGATGCAGGGATCGTCTATGCTTTTATTCATGGAACGGATGGCAATGATCCTTCCGCCATTCGTCATACGTTTAAATATACGGGTAAAGTAGATTTTTCAAAACTACGGATCGCCTACGCAGAAAATTTTTTCAAACCCCTGAATAACGAAGCACCTGAATGGAAAGTACTGGAGACTTACCGTTCATTGGGCGCCAATGTAAAGGCTATTCAATTTCCTGATTCTGCCATGTACCCGGTCAATTTTATCAACCTTATATTGAATGCAGAAAGTGCTGCTGCCTTCGATGAACTCACCAGGACCAACCGCGATGATCTGGTCGAAAGGCAGGACCGGTTTTTCTGGCCCAATAGTTTTCGTTCTGCCCGCACAATACCTGCTGTTGAATACATTAATGCCAACCGCTACCGGTCTATCCTTTGTCAACGCATGAATGAATTGATGAGGAACTATGATGTACTGATTGTACCGACATTTTCGGGAAGGCAATTATCCATAACCAATTTGACGGGCCATCCTGTAGTCTGTATGCCAACTGGCTTTAACCAAAATGGCTCCCCGGTAAGTATTACCCTCATTGGCAATCTGTATGATGAAGCCACTATTTTAGCAGCCGCCAAAGCTTTTCAGGATAAGACTGGTTTTAATAAAAAACATCCGGACAAATTTTTGAATTAACAAGAACTACACTACACCCATTAAAAATGGTTATAATGAAAAAAATTCTTTTTGTACTAACGATTTCAGTGCTACTCTTATCCTGTTCTCAAAAAAAACAAGCAGACCTGCTGATATATAACGCTACCATCTATACGGTTGATTCCAGTTTTTCTACGGCTGAAGCCATGGTGATAGCAGATGGAAAAATTCTTGGTACAGGCAAAGCCACTGAGCTCGAAAAGGAATTTGACTGCAAAGAAAAATTAGATGCGGGAGGCAAATTCATTTACCCCGGTTTTATTGATGCACATGCCCATTTTGTAAATTATGGATTGAGTTTGAAAACGGTCAATCTGGCCGGTACAAATAGCTGGGAAGAAGTGCTTGAAAGAGTAAAACTATTTGCGTTAGAAAACAAAGAGGGCTGGATCACCGGTCGTGGCTGGGACCAGAACGACTGGACAGTAAAGGAATTCCCGGATAATCAGCAACTGAATGAACTCTTCCCTAACCGTGGCGTTTTACTGGGCCGGGTGGATGGACATGCATCCATTGCCAATCAAAAAGCACTGGAACTTGCAGGTATTAATGCCGGGGATACATTGACAGGCGGGGAGATCGTAGAAATGGAAGGAACGCTGACCGGTTTATTAATTGATAATGCAGTGGACCTGGTATCGGTAAAAATTCCGGCCGCTTCAGACGAACAATTTAAAAAGGCATTACAGGCAGCGGAGAAAAATTGTTTTGCGGTTGGTCTTACCACCGTTGATGACTGCGGGTTGAGCTATGTATCCGTTGATATGATCCGGGAATTACAGGACAGCAATCAACTGAAAATGCGGTTATACGTGATGCTGAGTGATGAAAAAACAAATTATGATTATGCAGCAAAGAATGGAATGATCAAAACAGAACGACTGAATGTCAGAAGTTTTAAAGTATATGGCGATGGTGCCCTCGGCTCAAGAGGCGCCTGCCTGCTGGAACCTTATAGTGATAAACCCGGCCATTATGGTTTCCTGCTGAGCAATCCTTCGCATTTTGATTCAGTGGCCAACTGGATCAGTGAAAAAGGATGGCAGATGTGTACCCATGCCATCGGTGATAGTGGCAACAGAACAGTGCTGAATATTTACGCAAAATATTTAAAAGGAAAGAATGATTTAAGATGGCGGATAGAACATGCACAGGTAGTGAGTCAACATGATTTTAATTTATTTGGAACCAACTCTATTATTCCCTCCGTACAACCCACCCACGCCACTTCTGATATGTACTGGGCGGGTGAACGGGTAGGTGCAGAAAGAGTGAAAGGTGCGTATGCCTATCAGCAATTACTGGGTCAGAATGGCTGGATACCGTTGGGTACCGATTTCCCGGTAGAAGATATTTCTACTTTCAAAACATTTTATGCAGCGGTGGTAAGAAAAGATGCGAAAGGATGGCCGGCCGATGGCTATCAAATGGAAAATGCACTGACCCGCGAACAGGCATTGCGGGGTATGACGATCTGGGCTGCTAAATCCAACTTTGAAGAAAAGGAAAAAGGAAGCCTGGAGAAAGGAAAGTTCGCTGACTTTATTATTCTTGATACGGATATTATGAAAGAGGCGCCGGAAAAATTACTGGCAACAAAAGTGATTAAGACCTTTTTAGGTGGAGAGAAAGTGTATGAAATGCAATAACCGCTGAGACGCAGAGGCCGCAGAGAAATTATAACCATAGAAAAGTCTAGACCCTTTAGACGGAAGGAAAATATAAGAGATGAAATTTTTTTTACCATATAGGACATAGAAAACATAGGTTACAAATAGCCGTTTGTTGTACTGATCTATGTGCGTATTCTTATGTTTCTATTTTTCTATGTGGTGAAAGGCCGGATGGCAAAAATCTGAAAGTGCACATTTCAACGATTGCCCAAACTGGAATAAGGTAACTTCGGTAGAGCGGTAGTTTAATAGCCACATAGTTTCTCTTATTGGTGAATATTTTTTCAAAAAACTATCTTAATTCTGGTCATTTAATCCACAATTGTGGACAATCAAACAATCGGTTGCTTTAAGTAAAGATTAAAAAATCATTATGTTTGTGAATGGGCTGGAACGAAAAAAAGGCAGTACGGGTAGCAATCCTCGACCTCTATGAAGGCATGGCAAATCAGGGTATGCGCTGTATCCGCACCATTCTGAAAGACTGGGCTGAAAGCAACGATCTTGAACTCCTTTCCGACGAATTTGATGTGCGCCGGAAAAATGCAGTCCCCGACACCTCTTACGATATTTATATTTCTTCCGGTGGTCCCGGCGACCCCCTTATCAGTCGTTTTGAAGACTGGGATATTGCCTGGTGCCGGTGGCTGGATAAAATGGAACGCTGGAATGCCAATCCTTCCAACGCCCAAAAGAAATACATTTTCTTTATCTGTCATTCCTTCCAGCTGGCCAGCCGCTATTTTAATATTGGTCTTGTTTCAAAAAGAAAATCCACCTCCTTTGGTGTTTTTCCTATTCATATGCTGGAAACCGGTAAAGATGAACCGGTATTCGATGGTCTCCGGGATCCTTTTTATGCTGTGGACAGCCGCGATTTCCAGGTGATACAACCCAATCATAACCTCCTGAACGAAATGGGGGCTAAAATTTTATGTATCGAAAAGGTCCGGCCACATGTTCCCTATGAAAGAGCTTTGATGGGTATCCGGTTCAATGAAAATATGATTGGCACCCAGTTTCACCCTGAAGCGGATGCACCCGGTATGAGCCTCCACCTGCAAACGGAAGAAAAAAGACAAACAGTGATCGAGAACTACGGTGAAGAGAAACTCCGAAGTATGCTGGAACACCTGGAAGACCCTGATAAGATCATGTGGACCTACAATCATATCCTCCCCAATTTCCTGAACCAGGCCGTTGGTTTATTACAGGAAGTAACGGCATAAATTCATTCCGGCTTTTTTGCTGCCCCGTTATCATTCAGTAACTTTCGTTTCCTAAATCAACGAAAATGGTACCGGCGATCCGTAAAGCATACAATGAAGCGTTTACCAAAGAAAAGTATGCCGCTTTTTTAAAAGATCTGAATGCCGTTTATCCAGGCGAATTGGATTTCAGGGTAGCAGAGACACCGATCTTTGTGCCAGCCGATTTTACCCAAAAAATGCTGGATGCCTGCGAGAGTATCGTTGACATCATTGTTGATCCCGGCTTTGCGGAGTTGACAAAAGATGCGCTGCCTGCTGATATTAACGTACCGGGAGAAAATGCACATACCCAGTTTATCGCTTTCGACTTTGGCATTTGTATCAATGAAGCAGGTGAATACGAACCGCAGCTGATAGAAATGCAGGGCTTCCCTTCGCTGTTTGCGTATGAAATACTGGTTGATGAAGTATTCCTGAAACATTTTCCTGTACCGGAGGGTTACAGCAGTTACCTGAACGGTTATAATAAAGCCAGCTATATTCAATTACTCAAAGAAGTGATCATTGGTGATCATGCCCCCGAAAATGTGATACTGCTGGAGATATTTCCCAGGAAGCAAAAGACAAGGATCGATTTTTATTGCACGGAAGAATATGTGGGTATCAAAATGGTCGACCTGACCGAATTGATCAAAGAAGATAAGCAGTTGTATTATATGAATGAAGGTAAAAAAACAGCTGTCAAACGAATTTATAACCGGATAATCTTTGATGATCTTCACCAGCAATCAGCAGAAGTGCAGGAAAAAGGCAAACTTTTGTTTGAAGAGCTGGACGTGGAATGGGCTCCCCACCCCAATTGGTTTTACCGGATCAGCAAATACACGTTGCCCCTGATAAGTCATCCTTATGTACCCCAAACATTTTTCCTGGACCAGATAAAGCAGATGCCCGCTGATCTGGAGAACTATGTACTGAAACCGCTCTTCTCCTTTGCGGGGCAGGGTGTGGTCATTGATGTAACTCAGGGAGATATTGATAAAGTAAAAGACCCGCATAACTGGATACTACAACGAAAAGTAAAATATGCGGATGTGATACTAACCCCGGATGTACCTGCCAAGGCGGAGATAAGAATTTTTTATTTCTGGAAAGATGGTGCGGCAAGACCGGTGGCTACCAATAACCTGGGCAGACTGAGTAAGGGAAAGATGATCGGTGTCCGGTATAATAAGGATAAAGAATGGGTGGGTGGAACTTTTTGTTTTTTTGCCCCTTCAACTACCTGAATGGAATTAAACCCGTCAGCTTTAAGACTCAACGCACATGCAACAGATAAAAGATATTAAGCCAAAAGAATTGATGGCCGGTATTACCGGTTATTATGCGCATGGTGAAAAAATGAGTTTTGGCCTTGTTGAAATAAAAGCCGGTGCCATTCTGCCGCAGCACCAGCATGTACATGAACAGATCACTTATATCATCGAAGGGCAACTGGAAATGGAAATCGGCAGTATAGCCTATTCGCTGACGCCCGGCTCATATCATGTCATTCCTTCCAATACCCTTCATGGCGCTATAGCGGTAACCGATTGTAAAGTAATAGATGCTTTTGGCCCGGTACGGGAAGAGTATAAATCCTGATCCGGAGTTGATCAGCCCGTTCAGAAATATGTTTTACCCGGACTTGCTTTATTTTTACCGGTGCATGCTAGGGTCTATTAACCTTATAACTCCTTACACAAATATTGATTCTTTGCAGTTGGTATATTTTCTTTATGGGGGTAGAGCCAGTTAAAAGTCGCTGCTGCCAAAACCCGTTTAAGCAATTATGCGTGGCGAAGAATACCTGATATAAGAAAATTACTGGGTGTATTTGCGAAACCCCGGATAGCTGCTTACCTTTAAATAACTCTTTACATCATTAAACAGAAAAATAAATGACACAAAATTTTGACAGGACAAACCCAGATGAGGCAGATGAATATTTTATGGATTGTATTCGAGAAGGCAATTTAAAAAATGCTATGACTTGCTTTGACCAAGAGGCAATATATATGGATAAGGACGGAATCGCAATTAGTGGACTTGACAATATAGAAAAGGTGGTTGCTAATCTTTGCAATATGAAACCTGAAATTAAAATTTATAAGCACAAAATTTCAGCAGTGGGCAAAGACCTAATTTATCGTTTAGACAAGTGGACTATGACAACGACAGACCCACAAGGCAATCTTATTAATATGAAAGGGGCTTCGGCACATATAATGCGTAAAAATGCAGATGGTGTTTGGCTTTGGCTTGTAGACAATCCTTTTGCTTTATCTTTTTTCGCAGACTGATTTTTGAAATAGTTCAATAGCGAATAAGGCGAACGCCCAGTCGAGTAAGCAAGGGGATTTTCGCCCCCTGCTCCTCACAGAACAGTATTCCGAATCAAGTTCGGGACAAGCTGTGAACCTCTCGATTCATACGGCTCTTCAGGATGATGTTGGCAATTAGTAAGCCGGGCATACACTCCAATGGGCAAACAAACCGGGTTGTAATTTGTACAATGTATTCAGCCATCTGCGGCTCTTGCGCAAATTCATCCGCTTGTTCCCTGCCCGTCCGGTCAGGCGGGCATTTGCACCATTTCACAAGTTGTCTTTTTACAAAGCGCCACAAGTCATTCAGGTCTCCTTTGATAAAGTAACAGTAGTAGTTTTGCCAGCCACGCACTAATGGATTCAACAGTTTTGCTACCACATATTTACTACCCGTCGGGTATGAAGTCGCAAACTGCGTATCTTATCCATTATACTTTTCTTCGATGCACTCGATGGTGAAGGAAGTATCAGTAGTTTCCATTCCCCATCCACCTTTACCCATTGCGGTGTAAACTCATAACCACCCATTTCAAATGTGTGAACTTCACTTACACTTGTTCTCGTTTGATTACGATTTAAACAAACAATTTTGGTTTTGGCGGGATGAATGGTTAACCCACATTCTGTAGAACGTTTGTATAGTTTCTTCAAAATGCTTTGTGCTATCTGCTCCCTTCTTGTGTGTATGATGATGTTGTCTGCATAACGTTCAAACCGGACACCCGGATAGTTTTGCTTCATCCATCCATCAAACACTACATGCAAATACAGGTTGGCTAACAGCGGACTGATAACACCTCCCTGCGGTGTGCCGCTTTGAGGCTCAGTTTTACTTACCTGCCCGACTTCGTCATTCAGGCGGGCATCTTCATTTACCACACTGGCTTTTAACCAACGACTAATGTAAAGGCTTACCCATTTTTCTTTCCACCTTGGTGCGTGTCTCACGCACCAGTTAGGTCAAACGCTGCGACTCGGCGTGAAATAGGCTTGCACAAATAATAGAAAAAACGACTTAGCCCTGGTGCGTGAGACACGCACCAGGGCCTTAGATATATATTACTATCATTGGTAGTTCGGACGGACCGAACACCGATAATCAGTTTAAAAGTAGACTGATTATAAGGGGGAAATTTATGCCGGGGGTTCCGTACATTTATGATTTAGCGTTAATACGACGAACTCATAAGGTTATAAGAAAAAATGAAAGAATTTATTGAGCTATATAATCCAGAATGGAAAACTGAATTTGAAAGTATCAAACAGATAATCCAATCGGAGTTAAATGACTTAAGCTCAGAGATTGAAATAGAGCACGTAGGAAGTACTTCCATACCAGGACTTTTGGCTAAGCCAATTTTAGATATTGACATCATTATTAAAAACAAAGCGCTACTTAAAAGTATTTCATTAAGGCTTGAAAAAATTGGTTATAAATCCAAAGGTGAACAAGGAATTTCAGGACGCTTTGCTTTCAGGCAAACATCAGACTTTATGCCATTAACAGAAACAAAGAAAAAAAAACAATCTCATCATCTTTATGTTTGCTACGCAGACAGTTTAGCTTTAAAAAATCACTTATTGTTTCGAGAAATTCTTAGGAATGACAAGGGTTTGATAGAGAGCTATTCTGAATTAAAAAAGTCTTTAACTGATAATTTAAAAATCACTAGAGAAGAATACACAACAAAGAAAACCAATTTCATAATTTCAGTATTAACCAAAGCGGGACTTAATGAGAAAGAGCTGACTGAAATAGCAAATGATAATACCTGAAAGTACTACCGCTAGTTGAGTAAGCAAAAGGGGAGTTTCACCCCTACTCCTTATAGAACCGTATCCCTAATCAAGTTCCGGACAATCTGTGAACGGCTCGATCCGATAGTCCCGATAATGAGCCATCTGCTGCTCTTGCTCAAATGAATCAGCTTATTCTGTTCTACTTCTTAAAATTCTTCTTCAGCTCCATCAACTTCGCCTGAAACGCATTCATCGGTTCCGGTTTTTTAGCAACCGCCTTGCCCGCTCCTCCACTCCCCACTCCCCGCTCCCCATTCCCTACTAGCTTCTCGCCACCCCCATCTTTCAACGATAAAGCAATTCTCTTCCTTGCTATATCCACTTCTACAATGGTAGCCATTACTTTTTGTCCCAGCTTGACGGCTTCATTCGGATCGCTGATATAGCGGTTGGCAAGATGCGAAATATGTACCAGCCCGTCCTGCTTGACCCCCACATCTACAAAAGCACCGAAATTGGTAATATTGGTAATGATACCAGGCACTTTCATACCGGGTTTAAGGTCTTCCATACTGCTAACGCCATCGGCAAACCGAAATTCTTCTATGGCCGAACGGGGATCACGACCGGGTTTTTCCAGTTCTTTGAGAATATCTTCGATGGTAAACTGACCAATGGTTTCAGTAACAAAGTCCTTTGCCTTCAGCTGTTTCCTGATTTCCGCATTTTGTACCAGTTCCGGTACCGTAGAGTTTGTCTTCTGCGCCATCGCTTCTACCACATGATAACTTTCAGGATGCACGGCTGAATTATCCAGGGGGTTTGTTGCCTGTACAATCCGCAGGAACCCTGCACATTGCTCAAAGGCTTTTGGTCCCAGCATCGACACTTTTTTCAGTTCCTCCCGGCTTTTAAAACCGCCGTTCTTTGTCCTGTATTCTACCACATTCTTCGCTACAGTAGCACTTAAACCGGATACGTACATCAGTAAATGTTTGCTGGCCGTATTCACATCTACTCCTACAAAATTTACACAGCTTTCTACCACCTGGTCAAGCGCTTCTTTCAAGCGGTTCTGGTTCACATCATGCTGGTACTGCCCCACTCCGATACTCTTGGCATCGATCTTTACGAGCTCACTTAACGGATCCAATAATCTTCTGCCGATACTTATCGCACCGCGAACAGTCACATCTTCTTCGGGGAATTCTTCCCTGGCTACCTCACTGGCCGAATAAATGGAAGCTCCGCTTTCATTGACCATGAAAACAGAAACGGGTTTCCCGAAATCAATACCCCGTACCAATTGTTCCGTTTCCTTGCTTGCCGTTCCATTACCGTAGCCAATAGCCTCGATAGCATATTTTGCTACCAGCTCTTTTATTGTTTGCACGGCGCCGTTCCAGTCATTCTGCGGTGCATGCGGGAAGATCGTATTGTATTTTAAAAACACCCCGTGTTCGTCCAGGCATACCACTTTACAACCCGAGCGGAAACCGGGATCCAATGCCATGATTCTTTTTCTTCCTAAAGGCGATGCTAACAATAGTTGTCTGAGATTTTCTGCAAAGACCCGTATGGCTTCTTCATCTGCTTTGGTCTTGCTCTGCATCCGGAATTCTGTTTCAATGGATGACTTTAATAAACGGGCAAAACAGTCTTCGATGGCCAGGCCCACTTGCTGGGATGCGGGATTGGAAGTGGTCATAAATTTTCTTTTCAGTTCTTCTACCGCCGCATCTTTTTCAATACTTATATCCATGATCAGAAAGCCTTCTTTCTCTCCCCGGCGGATTGCCAATATGCGGTGTGAGGGGCTTTGGGCCAGTGGCTCTTTGAATTCAAAATAATCACGGTACTTCTGCGCATGGGCTTCTTCTTTCTTACTTGACAGCACCCTGGAAGATACCACCGCTTCTTCTGTAAATAATTTCCGGATCGTATTCCGGGCTTGTTCATTCTCAGCGATCCATTCCGCCATAATATCCCGGGCTCCCAGCAAAGCTTCGACCGTATCCTTTACCTGCTCCGTAATATATTTTGCCGCTTCCTCTTCCACGTTGACTACCGGCTGACCAAATAATAAGGTAGCCAGCGGCTCCAATCCTTTTTCAATGGCAATGGTGGCTTTTGTCTTGCGCTTGGGTTTATACGGCAGGTAAATATCTTCCAGCTCCGTTGCATTCACACAATCATCGATCCGTTGCTTCAATGCTGGCGTTAGTTTACCGGCTTCTTCAATGGTCTTTAGAACCGTATCCTTTCTTTTGCTGAGTTCTGTAAAATACTTAACCTGTTCGATCACATTGCCGATCACTACTTCATCAAGGTTGCCGGTCGCTTCTTTCCGGTAGCGGGCGATAAAGGGGATAGTGGAACTTTCTGTGTGCATCTCATAAATACTATTAACCTGCTTTAAGCTGAGATTCAGATCAGCCGCAATTTTTTGTGTGTATTTCAGTTCCATAGGTTATTTGTTTGGGGAGGCAAATCTAAGGGGCTACGAACAAGAAAAAAATTTTGTTTGTTCAGGAAGCCTTCTTCTTTACAGGTATAAAAATTTCTACAAAAAAACAATACTCATTTTAACTTCCACCGGATACCCATATACAACTCTCTTCCTCTTGTGGGACCCCATACCGAGGAAATATCAAAATAAGGACTGAAAGGATTCTGCCAGCTGATGATGGGTTGATTTTGCCGGAAGTTGAAAATATTTTCACAACCCGTGTAGACTTCAAGGCTTTTAAACGTATAAGTAAACTGTGCATTCACCGTTGTATAGTCCTGTGAATAATCAGGTCGCTGGTAGGCTGAGGGGTTTGATTGGGTGTTGGGTAAGCGTTGCTTGCCAAACCAGTGAATATTAATGTCCGCATGGAATTTATTACTTACCGGTTTATAACTAAAAGTGGTCAATATTTTATGTCGCGGATTGAATGGCAACACTTCTTTAACGCCATTATTTATTCTGTAAACATCCAAAAAATTATATCCTGCTTTAAATTCATACCGCTTATACAACTTAATAAATAAATCTGTCTGAAAGCCATTGCTCACACTTTTGCCCGTATAGTTTTTTACAAAGGCTTTGGTAGGCTCCGTATCGTAGTCGGGGAACAGCTGGCTCTGAAAATTCGTTCTGTAGTAATCCATACTGATATAACCGGAAACATTTTCGTTCTCAAATTTTTGTGTGATATTGATACCCATATTCAATGCTTTCTCGGGTCGTATTGCTTCCGTAAAAACAATATCCCTTGAACTTGCCAGCAAACCGATATTCTCGCTGAAGAAATTAACGGTACGCCAGCCGGTACCCATATTGGCCCGTATAGTTAGTTTAGGGTTCGGATCATATTTTAGAAGTGTTCTTGGTGTAACATTCAAGCCAAACTGGTTATGGTGATCAACCCGGACTCCTGCTATCCAGGTCATTTTACCTTTCAAAAAGGTCAGGGTGTTTTCTGCAAACAATCCCGTTATTCTTTCTGTTCGGTTATATTCACCATCGTAATTCCTGTCGATTATATTATCTGTAAAGGCAATATCCTCCTTTATGTCAAGGCTTTTTAGACTGATACCCGTTTTTAAAGAATGATTATCTGTCCGGTTCCACTCATATTGCAGGTTAATAAAAGCATTGGTTTGTTTTGCCTTGTAAGAAAGAGAGCCGAACCATGAATCCTGATTTTGGTGAAACCCCGATGTGTACAGTGTTAACCGGTGCAGATCATTAAACCGGTAACTGGTTTTGGCCCATATTTCAGGCTGGGTAAGCAATACCGTGTTTCCATACACCGTGCTGCTGCCTTTATGTTGACCTGGGTCAAAAAATGTTTGCCCCCCAATCCGGTTTTCATTTAAAAAACGAAAAGCAATTTCGCTGCTCCATCCCCAATCCTTCTCTTTACCAATTTTCCATTTATTAATGACCATATACCGGGTCAGCAAAGGCAGGTCGAGAAAATTATCTTTATCCCGGTCCGTCTTGTCAGCCGGTTGCACGGTATGAAAAGCCAGCAAACTATGCCATTTGCCGATTTTGAAATTAGTGGACAGGTTCAGGTGCTTTTCAGCAAAACTATTCATGTACAGGTTGGCGAATAATTTTTCGGAGGCATTCGGCTTTTTTGTTTCCACGTTTATCTGCCCGCTGATACTTTCAAAGCCCTGCAAAACACTATTGGCGCCTTTGGAGATATAAATATTATCTACCAGCGTACCGGGAATACCACTGATGCCATAAGTAAAGCTCAGTCCCTGGAACATGGGAAAGCCGTCTATTAAAACCTGGTTATAAACGCCGGACAGCCCCAGTATCCGCAACTCTTTTGCATTCGTTATAATATTGGTTGTTTGCGGGTGGACAGATGCCTGCGTTTCAAAACAACCGGCCAGGTCGCAACAGGCCGATTTTTTTAATTCTACTGATGTAAGTATTTCTGTTTTGAATGGTGTTAAATTAGACAGTATAGTGCCATCCTTTTCTGAGCTCACCACAACTTCCTGCAGGTTACTATTTTGTTGCAGTTCAAACACGACCGTATCCATACCCCCTACATCAATCGTATCTTTTATATAACCAGCATGGCTGGCTACTAATTGCTTATTCTTTGCCGTTTTAGTAATAGAGAAACTGCCATCTTCTTTCGCAGTAATACTCTTTTTATTATTTAACCAAATAATAGATGCTCCCGGGAGGGGTTGATTGGCTGTAGTAACCACCCTGCCAGTAATAGTTTGTGCAACACTGCTTATGGAAAACAGCAAGCCAGCAATAATGAACAACCGTTGCATTAATTAGTTTTAACCTTATAGGGCCTGTCCTTCGGGTCACTGCAGCCAGCCGTATTCTCGATGGCTTTGTATATTTCTTTTGTGCCAACCAGTACCGGGTTGAACGTGATCTGGAATTCAGAAACCGGGCCCATCTTCCCCGATTTGCAATCAGCTACTCCTTTCAATTCCTTCACATTATCCGACAGGGTGACCAGGTCATTTTTACAGGTAACGCCTTTTACTTTAATAGTAATCGTTGTGGCAGTATCGCTTACCCGAGTTTCATTTTGCCCAAACGAGTGGTTACTGAGGGCAGTAAAAACAAGCGCCGCTAGTATGAGTTTTTTAAACATTTTCCGGAACATTTATGCGTAAAAAATAATATACAAATCTAGTCAATAAATAAAAAAGTTGCCGGAGTAATTTCCCGCAACTTTTAAATAAAAATATGTGTAAGTGCTTATGCTACAAAGAGCTTTGCCATTCCCAGAACAGAAGCCAGCATAACGACACATTTCCAGCAATTGAGCCTGTTCATTTTCATATTTCGTGATTTTTTAATTAATACAAAAATACAGCCTGTTTCGTTTACGTGCTGTTAATACATGGTTGGAATAGCTACAGGCCAAAAATTCCTTTGCCGCTTATAATTTTATCTTAATCCCCCCATTCACTACAAAGCCTTCTGTATGTGTCCAGATATCATCAAATGTTGGATTACTATGCGGATCGTTGGCTACCCGTTTGAAATTACTCTGCCGGGTATCGGTAAAGTTTTCAAAATTGATATAAATGGAAAACTTCTCCCAGAGCTTTTCAACCATAAAGCCAAACTCCCAAAAATCAGCTGTTCTAAAGCCATTGTATAAAAACTGGGAACTGGTGTAATACCCTTCCAGCCCTACTTTCAAAAACTCATGCTTTTCATAGATCAGGGCGGAATTGAATTTATGTTTTGGCACTAAAGGCAAAAACTGGTTGCCCGTCAAATACTTCGCATTCGCATCCGTAAACGTATAGCCGAGAAACAATTTAATATTATGCTTGTAAATAAACTTAGCATTGGTTTCAAAACCAACACTCTGTACTGGTTTGCCTGCATTGGCAAAAGAATAGCCGGACAAACCGTTTGCCTGCAGCACCAGTGGCTTGTTGATCCATGTATAAAAAAATAGCTGGTTAAAAGAAAGATCAAAGTCGTCTCCGATCTTGGTTTTGTAGTTCAGATCAGCGGTGCCTCCATAGCTTTTCTCTGACTTTACATTCGTTAGCTGCTGCACACCCTGGTATTGTATCGTTTCTGTTTGTTCTGTAAAAAGCGTTGGCAGTTTATATCCTAAGCCCGCACCAATACGGGAGGACAATTTATCTGTATACTTTACCAGCAGGGATACCCGCGGCAGTACAAAGAATTCGCTGTTGGAGAAGCCTCTATTACTGTATTTGGCCCCATCAAAACGAAGACCGCTTTCCATTTTTACTTTTTCAGAAATATCCCAGGTGTCCTGGATGTAAGCCCCACCCGTAAAGTTCTTATTATCCCTGTTGCCGGCACTGCTACTCTTCTCATCAAACTTGTCATAGATCATATTCACTCCCGTAACCAGCGAATGGTTCTCAAAATTGGTTAACAGGGAAGCATCTGTAAAGCTGTTATAATTGATACCATCAAAGTGGTAAGCAGGTATTTTAATATGCCGGTCAAAAATGGAAAAGCTTTGTTTGATGGTCAGGCTCTTCTTTTCACTTAGTTTCTTTTGTAATTCCAGTGTTGTGATATTACGAATCGTATTGTTTTCCTCAAAATACTGGTGAAAAGAATCTCCCTTCCCTTTTATCACCTGTATATCACCGCCTTTTCTTTTCCCTTTGGTAAAGCTGTTACCAATGATAAAAGTAGTCCGCTCAGTAGGGTAGATAAATAACTTGGGGTGCAGCGTAAACTCAAATGACTCCGGAATCTCAGTAAAATCATCCTTGTCCACATCATACAATTCCTGGTTACTCACTAACCCAAGGAATGTATAGCCGGTTTTCTTATTTCTTTTAGAAGAGAAAAAACCAAGGTTGGCCTGCCCGATATTGGACAAGTTTAATACAAAACTATTCTCGGCTTTTTCTTTGGGTGTTTTGGAAATAAAATTCACCACCCCGGCGATAGCACCACCACCAAATAAAGGAGACACTGGCCCTTTGATAATTTCTACCTGCTTCAGATCCAATGGCGGTATCTCCAGTACACTTAAGCCACTGGCAAAATTGCCAAAACTGGCAAAACCATCTTTCAGCAGTTGCGTATATCGTCCGTCGAGACCCTGTATACGGATACTGGCATTGCCGCTGGTCGCAGAAGTTTGCTGTACCTGAATACCTGTGCTTTCATGCAGCAACATAGATACGTTGGAGGGCCGCATATTGCTTTTCTCATCAATTTCTTCCAGCTCAATGGTCTCTACTCTTGTCGGAACGTTTTTAATATTGCGGCTGGTCCGGGTCGACTGAACAATTACTTCTTCCTCTTCTTCCTCACTGGGCTCTAACCCTATTTCAATCACTGCCCCGTTGGATGGAATGTTGATGGTGGTTTCTGCTGCTGTATATCCTACATAAAAAACCGTGACCTGGTATTTCCCGGCAGGTAAATTTGAAAAAACAGCAAGCCCCATGCTGTCTGTTTGAATTGTTTTTCCTAAGGACTGGATAGCCAAGGTAGCCCCGTGTAGCAGTTCCTTCGTATCCGCATGAATTACTTTTATTTTGAGACCTTGTTGTCCAAATACACCCGTAGCAAAAAACATTACCACAAGCAGTACGCTTATTTTCATGATTTTATTTTATGTTAATGAATAAGAAGCTCCCCGTATGGGATTATGCATTTCATTAACTGATCTTGGGAGGTTGCCAGATCGAATAGTAAGCTTCGGTATTGAAGGCAATATTCGAGATCAGATGCTTTTCTGGCTGGAAAATAATTTTCAGATCCAGTATTTTGGGGATGATGCTATAAAAGATGGAGACTGCGCAACAAGAGCAGGTACAAAAAGGGGTACAGGCTTCCTCATCATGGTTATGGTCCCGTGGAGTATCCGTGGATGCAATGGCGATCGCCGTTTCGTCCTTACACTCGTTACTGTCGCTGCAGGCAAGGCAGGACAGGAAAAGTATAAAACAACTGAGCAGGAAAAACAAAGGACGCATCCGGCAAATATAAAAATAAAAAACTAAAGAAGGGGATTGCAGGCAGTTTGCAACGCAGTAATCACTGCCATCAGAAATAGGTACTCACCCCAAACTGAAAGCCTGCCAATTTAGCCGGTGGATTTCCCAAAATATCTTTTTGCCAGTTGTAGCGGTAGTTGAGACGGAGCACTGTTTGTGCAGTAGGTCGCCAGCTAATGGCCGGAACGATCGAAAAAATATCGTCTGCAATAGGACCATCGGTACTGCTGAATTGTCCCCTGTTCCAGTCAACATACTCCAGCCGCAGGGCTACATTTATAACAGATTGTTCAAATCCTAAAACCGTTTTTTTGAAAACGGGTTGTACGATATCAACAAAACCGCCCTGTTGTTTTTCACCAAACTGCTCCGAATAGGTATCGGGTACGTCCACTTTTACCCAGGCCCATTCCCCATTGATGAATGTTTTTGTATTGGCAATCGTGGTATTGAAATCAACGGCCATTGCATTGACCCGTCTTTTTTTATCGAAGACCAGGCCATCGTCTTCGAATTTATTATATACACCACCCATATAAGAAAAACCGAGCTCCCCTATCTTATTATTCCGTACCGCCAGTTTGCCGGTCAGTAAAGGGCTACCATTAAAACTTTCTTCAAAGCGGTCCGGGTCTTCCTTGGTAGCCGGCAGGAAAGTTTTATTTTCCACATTGGAAATGATCCGGTCATTAAACCCATTGGTTAGATAGACCTCATATCCATAGACCCAGTCTTTTGAATACTGCTTACCAAACAAACCAAAACCCACATTACTAAAAGTAGCCGGAAGCATTTGTGTGGCGGAAATAGGACGATCAACAAATTCCCATTTAGGCCCATCATGATTTTGATTAAATGACCCAATTGGATTCATGACAATACCACCCCGGAGATTCAGCAACGGGTTAAATTCAAAATCAATGGAAGCAAATTCAATATTGATCTCTTTCGTGCCGTCTTCGAATTCTATTTCACTTAAAAATTTTATCCGGTTAGCGATGGAAGAAGATACAAATAGTGTAACTCTCCGCATCTGGAACTGGTGCCCTTCTGATATACCGTTCTGTTGCAAATACTGGTAATTAGCTTCAGCATAACCACCCAACGCCACCGGTAATTTACCTACCTGCAGGAAGGGCCGGTTATAAACAGCATCCATATTCAAGGAAGGCTTCGTAGTATCGGTTGGGATCCGCCGGAGTAGCATGGGATCGATCTGCCCGATAGCAGCAGAACCGGTTACAATAAAAATCAAAAGGATTATTTTTTTCATATTGCTCTCAGGTCAATAAATAATTGGTTGTTGGTAACGATCACCGGAAAATTCCGGAGATTCCTGTCTGCCGGGCCATTCTTTATGGTGCCTTTATTATCAAACTCACTTCCATGTGCTGTACATTGGAGGTAATCGCCCGATGCCTGCAATTCCGCTCCCTGGTGTGTGCAGCGCATCCATAAAGCGGAAAACACCGTATCACTGAAGCGATAGAGACAGATCGGATATAGTAAAGCATTGTTGCGAACTATAATAAAAGAACGATAGCTTGTTTGCCCTCCTTCCCTGATAACAAACTCTGTAGCATCAACGCTCAGTCCGTCCTTTCCCAAATTCCCGCTGATATACCTGGTGGAATTACAGGCAGATAAAACAGCAGTCAATACGGTGGCTGATACACAGGCCGTACAACTATTCTTTATAAATTTTCTCCTGTCCATTGTTTAAAGTGATTCAAGAAATTTGATGAGCTGCGCTTTTTCCGTAGCAGTCAGCTGCTGGAACCTGTTGCTGCTTTGGGCGGCTTCTCCCCCATGGAGATTGATCGCCTTTTCAATACTCCTGGCTCTGCCATCGTGCAATAAGAAATAATTGCCACCTTGTGAATTCTTAGATAGTCCCAGTCCCCAGAGTGCGGGCGTTCTCCATTCGGCCGTTGTAGCAGCACCTTCTGTATAGCCGTCATCTAATCCCGGCCCCATATCATGCAGCAAGAGATCAGTGAAAGGAGAAAATGTTTTATTGGATAAAGCTGCTATAGAAGAAAGACCCGTGGTTAACTGTGGCGTATGACAGTTACCGCATCCTGCATTCAGAAAAATCTGCCTCCCACTCATTATTGCCGGGTTAGTTGGATCCCGTTGAACAGGTTCTTTCAGTGTTTGTAAATAAAAAACCACATCATGCACCCTTTGTGCAGGAACTTCAGGATCGATCGACTGACCACTATATGTATCGACTGGTTCAAAGAGAGAAGTGATCCCCATATCCTGGCTATAGGCAATGGCAGTTTGCTGCAGCAAATCATATACCGCTGCCTTCTTCCCAAAGCGGCCGATATATTTTCCATTTTGTAAAATTGCAGCAAGGCGGATAGGTGTGTATGGGGGAATAGAAATCCAGTTCGGTCTGCCGGAAATACCATCCCCGTTTGCATCATTCTCATCGGCCAGGGCTAATAAAGTAGCATCCGGAACAACATCTAAAAACCCAAGCCCCGTGTTAGCCGGGGGCATAAACTTTGAAAAGCTGGCACCAACCGGTATTTGTTCAGGTTGAAAACCCGGAATGGCCCGATGCTGTAATTGTGGTCCGCCCAAATGAAGGAACTGGTTACCGGATGCATTTGTTTGTCCAAAACGGGTAAGCATCGTAAAAGGGTGACCCTTCCCATCCCCTGCATGACAACTACCGCAGGATGTTGCGACAAATAAGGGTCCGAGACCTGTGGTAGTCGTAAACACTTCATCATTGAAAGCAATATCGCCCCGCAGAAAAATTGCATTTTGTTCCGCTGTCAAACCCGGAACGGGACCGTCCAGTAATTCATCATCAGCCGGGGTACCGGGTAATAATTTATTACAGGCTATAATACCAACCAGGAAAACTGAAAGGACGATTATTTTTTTCATTATTAAACTATGCTAAATATATTTTTAGTCTTGTCTAAAAATATATTTAGTCAAATATAATAAGTTTATAGGTTCAGGCCAATAAAAAAGCGGCGTGGGGTGGCTGCCTGCGGTGGCTGTATAAAAATCAGTTACTTATGTTTCAGCGCACCCAGGAATGTTCTTTCAAAACTGACCTGCCAGCTGTTGGTAGCCATCCGTTCCATATTACTACTGAGCTGGAAGCGGTAGCCGATATTGAGTTTGGCATTACTATTAAAGATGAACTGTACAGCCGGGGCCAGGTCAACAAAATGTTTTTTAGTATCCAGTGTTTGCTGTGCCAGCATTTCCGCATAGAGGTTCACATTGGTTTGTTTATAATCCGTGTATTCTTTTGGAAATAATAAGAGTCCCCCGGACAGGGAATAATTCATCGCCTGGTACATTCGGGTGGGTACATAGATCACTTTATCATTTCGGGATTTATCCAATACCTGTGTATGACTAACTGTTCCGGATAAAGCAAATTTATTCCAGAGTTGGGTAGCTATAATTCCCGCCTCTACCCCGCTTTTATCCCCCATGAGAGTTATTTCATCGTAATGAAAAGGAGACTCAGTGGCCGATGCATCCACAAATGCCGCCATGCGGAAATGTTTATGTATCTCATCCATTGATAAAAACCGGTATTTAGCATAGAAATTAACCGACTCATACCGGAAATCCCTTGTATGCATATTTGCAAATGTTCCTCCAATGTGAAACATGAATTTTTTGTTTACTCCAAACATGACCACGGGCATTACCCGGTGAGAGAAGCGTTTATAAATATTATCACTGGTCACAAAATGATCGGTCAGCTTTACACTGATGGAATGTGCGGGCATATTGGAAGCCGGCTCAGTATATACATAAAGTTCCTGCGCCATCATTCCCTTACCCATCAATAAAAGCGATAGCAGGTAGAGCAATTTTCTCATGGTGAAATCAACTTACTTGTCAATTAAATATTTCAGGGCTTTTTCAAGCGCCTTTCCAGAAAGGTCCATAGCCAGCAGCCTTCCATCCCGGTCAATTAAGAAAGAAGTTGGAAGCGCAGATATCTGCCAGTTGATTGCTGTACTGGCATCCCATTTACCTGCTTCGTTGACCTGCAACCAGCTTATTTTATCTTTACTGATCGCTTCCTTCCATTTTTCGGTGTCATCATCGAAGGATACACCCAGTATTTCAAAGCCTTTGCTTTTATACTTAGGATACAATTTTGTCAACTCCCTGTTAGAACTTCTGCAGGGGCCACACCAGGAAGCCCAGAAATCCAGTAATACTACTTTCCCTTTCAATGAAGAAAGACGAAGTGTATCACCATTGGCCGTAGGCAATGCTATTTCTGCTGCCGGTTGACCCTGGCGGGGTTGTGCCACCGCCATTGAGGAATAAATAATAAATGCCCAAAAAGTGAAACCTAGTTTACGGTTCATCATCGTTTGGAATATTAAAAAGCTTCTTCCTGATCCTGATCAGGAAGAAGCCTGTAGTAGATTAAATAGTAACATGATATATCCTTTCATCTGCTGCGATACCATCTTTCACACAGCAGCTGGCGGCTTTACCGGTTTTCATACAACTCATTTTTGTAGCGGCGCTGAATTTTTTGAACTGCTTTTCCGTAACAAAATTCTTGTCGACCACGGTAATGGTCTGCTCACCGCTGATTACCTGCCCTTCTGCATTCAGGAAATGAAAATTCTCATTCCCAATCCTGATATGCTGGTCCTTTACGATCTTGGTTTCGCTGATATTCCCGGTCAGTTTTAAACTACCGATTGAAAACCCCGCATCTTCTACAGCATCTTTTAAAGCATCAATATCCGGTGCTGCACCGGCTTTAAAAATAATACTAAATGAAGAATTCTTGATATCGGACCGTACTGATTCCACGTAAGAAACTTTCTGCAGGGCCTTATTAATGGCATTGCTGCACATGGCACAGGTCAATCCCGTTGCCTGCAAAGTTGCTTTCGTGAACTGGGCTTGTGATGAAAATACCGAAAGGGATATTATTAATAGTAATGATAGTTTTTTCATCTGTTTACTTTTATTTTATGAGCCAGATGGAGCCTTTGATGAACAACATAAACATCCCTTGTGTATTTAATGTTTATGTTGATCATGCCGGCTTCATAGCACTATAGTAGATGAATACTATGATTTTTTGCAACAGTCTTTACCATCATGGCCGGTCATAGAGCATTTACCATCTTTACAGCAATCCATAGCACCGTCTTTTTTACAACAGTTTTTACCATCATGGCCGGGCATAGAGCATTTACCATCCTTACAGCAATCCATGGCACCGTCTTTTTTACAACAGT
>JAWXCO010000105.1:0-29296 GCA_034408705.1 Bacteroidota bacterium | reverse complement strand
TAAGTGGCTTTTTAATGATGTGGTGCAGCGAATGATGAATCAAATACCACATCCTTACAAATATCTAAAAGCACTTTGCGTATATTCTACCTAATCCTAAAAAAAGAAAATGATTGCCAAATTGACTTATCTGAATCTGTAAGTGTTCTCTCATTTACTGGTTGCTGTAATTGTAAAAGCCTACTTTGGTAAAAGGCATCGTTATTTTCATTTAAAAATAATTTGCTGGAATAAAGTAAAGAACCTGCATCTCTTTGACCCAAGAAACTCCTTCTTAATTCTTTAATTCTTTCTTCATTTTCAGATGGCTCAATACCACTATCAATTAAATCTTGAATATTTTTTATTACCGCTAACGCTAGAATACTTAACGTAGTAAATCGCTGCTGCCCATCAATAACCAGAAAGTTCTTTTCTCCTTTTTTCTGTAAAACTACAGCCCCCATATAGTGATCTTTTGCAGTGCTTAACAGAACTTTAATATCTTCCCATAAATCAATCCAGTTTTCAATTTTCCAAGAATAATCTCTTTGAAAAGTAGGAACTCTATATGTTATACCGTTTCCTAAAAGTCCGCTAAGACTTGTTGTGCTCGGTGTCATTAAGTTTTTATCTGCCATTGAGGAATGGGTTTTCAGTTCGTAAAGCTACGTTTTTTTCGTTAGCGGCATATTGTCTAAGAATTATCTACAAGTACTATATTATTGTTATTTATTTTACCGAGTTTAGTTACTTTTTATTGCACACTAGTGCAAAAAACATTTATTAACTCCCCTTGATCTTCTTCAAATACCCCATACTCTCTTTTTCCGCCCTGGCCTGCAACTGAACAGCATCGGTAAATAATTTTCTTCTCAGGCTACGATATACACTCACGGTGTTTTCCAATGCTTTAATGACCGAAGCACGGTTGTACTGAGCAATGGTGATTTTTAAATTCTCCATATCGGATAAATTCAATTCCGTTTCCACTCTCCGTAAACCCCGGGGTTGTTTTTTATTTTTTATTTGCATCAGGGGTGAAAGCACTGTTATCCGCAGGAAGGACAGAAAATCAAAGGCTTCCAGTAGTTCACCCCTCCCGATTTTTAAGCAAGCGTAATGCACCCATGTCCAGAAGCGATCTTCAATCCATTGAAAATCCGGCTGCGGCCATTGAGCTTTGGTAGAACCGATTAGTTCTGTCAGTTGATCACCCCGTTCAAAAAGAACGACAGGATTTTCTACTCTATCTTCCAATTCAGGCAGCGTTAAAAATTTTATATCCACATGCAGGAGCGGGTTGTCATACAAACAGATCAACACCCTTGGCTCTCCTACATGTTCGCCGGTGAAGCCTGAAACGAAATCTCCAAAACTGCGGGCATAGTCCAGCATTTTTTCTTTCTCACCGCCTATTTTATTTTTTGTAACCAGGATAAGATCGAGGTCGGAATACTCGTCCATCTCATTGCTGATCCAGGAGCCGCCTGCGGCCAGCCCTAGAACCGCCGGATCGGTTTTGACGATCTGCACTACTTTGTCAGCAAATTCTTTTTGTATCATAGACCTAAGGCTAAACTACCATGATTTAAACATACAATAAAGATAGAAATTGCCCGAAGCTTAACCATAAAAAAACCCCCTGCAATTGCAAAGGGTTTCTTCCTGGCTATTTTGTTATTAATTCATCCGTATGATACGCTGACCACCCTGGTTATTACGCTGCATTTCTTCCAGCATTTTCTCTCTTTCCTTTTTAAATTCATCCGGGGTATAATGTTTTTTACCCGTTGGCTCTTTGATGGAGGCGAGGTCCACTTTTTCTGAAACACTCGTGGCTTTAAAAGTTTGGGTACCGTCCTTGACATCCATCTCCAATATCAAGCCGGGCAACTGACCCTGGAACTCGGCCGGTCCTGCAGAAACCGGAATACTGCTGGTAAACCAGGCTATGATAGTAGAAGTGTCTTGTATTTCTTTACGCTCCATTTTACCATTCTCCATATTCATCAAACTGCGGGTACTGGTACGGATCGTTGTAGCTTTCATACAAGGGAGGTTCAAAATGGTCTTTGTTTCCCCGGTCATTTTCCATTTTAAAGAACGGATCGAATCATCAATGATAAATGTCTTCTCAAATAATTCTCTCTTTTCCACTTTTTTACCGGTTTCAAAATTATTGTACAGTACATCGTCATTACCGGCAATGACCATCCGGATCTGCATACCACCACCATCACCACCTCTCATCTCTGTGGTTCCGTTATCATTATCTTCTTCAGCAGATTTCCAAAGTGATTGATTGTTGCCAAAACTCAATTCAAATTGATCGGTCCGGGTTTTGGGGAGTTGCTGTTCCATGCCCTCATGACCATCACTAAAGCGGATCTGTACCTGGGTGTTTCTTTCGTATACAACAACACCCTGCTTTTGCTGTGCCTGCACAGTTAGAACGGAAAGGCATAAACTGCCAACGGGGAGCAAAAATTTTTTCATGGTTTCTATTTATTGTGCACCAAAACTACACAACGAAAAGGTCAAGATAAGTTAAGCCACCTTTCATTAAGGTTAATAAAGGTTAAAGCCCCTGAACTGTCCGCTAACATTGAATTACATTTGTTCCCGCAAACACAGCTATGAATAAATCCCGTTGGTTAGCAGTTTTAATGGGTGTTGCCATTCTCGGTATCACCGGCTTCCAGGTTTACTGGCTGCGGCAGAACTATACCCGGGAAAAAAAATCCCTGGCTATCAAAACGGAGATGGCTTTCCGGGAGACCATACTACAGTTGCAGGTGGCTAAATTAAAACTCGATGGAACGATCTGGGACAGCAAAGACAGCGGGAACCACAAGACCAAGATCATCCTGCATGAGACCGAAGGGGAACAAGTAAGGGTTCGCATGAAACCGAAGGAAGATATCATTTCCACCATTAATGTAATCCGGACCAAGTTAAAGGATTCTTTAAAGACCATGCCCGGTGCTAAGCCTGGAATGGTGACGATCTTGCTGAACCAGGAATCTTTGAACATGCGGGGAGACTCTATGAAAATTGACAGGCGTATTGCGGTCCCGTCTCGCAAGGGAGATCGTATTTTTAGTTTATTGTATGGGGTCGATTCCCTGCAGGATTCTATGCGGCTCTCCGAGATCGATTCAGCGTATGCAAAAACATTAGCAGAAGAAAAACTGGATATTCCATTTACCATCATACAGGCGGATACCGTCAACGCCCTGGATGATACTGAATTTAATAAGGTCACGGTCGGCCTTGCCAACCCGGTAACCTACCAGCTGAAACTGGGTAATACAGTTCCTTACCTGCTGCAACAGATCATGCAGCCGATCTTATTCTCTGTTCTCTTATTGGGTATAACCATCCTTTCTTTTGTATTGCTCTACCGAAGCCTGTTGAAACAACGACGGCTGGCTGAACTTAAAAACGAATTCATCAGCAATATCACTCACGAATTAAAAACACCCATCGCTACGGTGGGAGTGGCCATTGAGGCGCTTAAGAATTTTAATGCGATCGATAACCCGCAACGAACCAAAGAATACCTTGATATTTCCCAGAATGAATTGCAGCGACTTAGCCTGCTCGTTGATAAAGTACTCAAGTTGTCGATGTTTGAAAAGAAGGAAGTGGAATTGAAATACGAGAATGTTGACCTGGAAGAAGTGGTGAATGAAGTGGTCTCTTCTTTAAAATTACAATTGGAAAAGAACAGGGCCCGTGTATGCGTTACCAGGGAAGGTGATGTGAATCTGCAGGGCGACCGGTTGCATTTGCTGAGCGTGGTATTTAATCTTGTTGATAATTCGATCAAGTACAGTAAAGAAGAACCTTCTATCCAAATAGCCCTGGCGGAAAAAAGAAATGAAATTGTATTTCAAATTACCGATAATGGTATAGGAATGGCCGCAGAATATAAGGATAAAGTGTTTGATAAGTTTTTCCGCATCCCGCATGGCGATACCCATAATGCCAGGGGCTATGGATTAGGTCTGAGTTATGTTGCACAGGTAGTGGAAAAACATAAAGGTACTATTACCGTGGAAAGCCAACCCGGTATCGGAACAAAATTCACCATCAGCATTCCTAAAACGAATATATGAGCAAGACCAAAGTTTTTTATGTAGAAGATGAATTGTTCCTTGGCAAAATTGTAAAAGAAAGCCTGCAGAGCCGGGATTTTGAGGTCATTATGGAAAGCGATGGTGCAAAGGCGACAGACTTGTTTAAAAAAATAAAACCTGATATCTGTGTATTGGATATCATGCTGCCGAACAAAGATGGTTTTACTATTGCCGACGAAATTCGGGAACTGGATGAAGAAGTGCCGATCATCTTTCTCACAGCTAAAACACAAACCGAAGATGTAGTAAAAGGCTTTTCACTCGGCGGGAACGATTATATCCGTAAACCGTTCAGTATGGAAGAACTGATCGTGCGGATACAAAACCTGCTGCGCAATAAATCGGAAGGAGTACCTAAGATCACTGGCGGAATGGCTACGATGGGAAAATTTAATTTTCAATTGAACCGTCAACTGCTCAGTAATGGTAAAGAAGAGCGGAAACTATCTTTCCGGGAAAGTGAATTGCTCAAACTGCTTTATGAAAACCGGGAAAAGATCATTGACCGAAAAGACATACTCAATTTGCTCTGGGGAAATGATTCTTTCTTCAACAGCCGCAACCTTGATGTATATATCACCAAACTCCGCAGTTACCTGAAGGAAGATCCATCTATTGAAATCCTCACCATCAAGGGAGTGGGCTACCGTTTCATAGCAGGTTAATTTTTTTCGATCTATTATTTTGCAGGTACAACCTCCCTGGCATAGTTTTCTGCATAAAATAGGAAACGAAAGATATGACCGGGACAAGCAAAAAAATGACCGCCGGTAAGAAAATACTGATTGGCCTGTTGATATTCAGTGTGATCGCCGCAGTTGCCTTTCATCTATTTGTTACCCGCTATCTTCCCCCGATCGTCAGGAAAAGGCTGGAAGAAGTAATTGTAAAAGGTTCGGATAGTCTTTACAAAATGGAGATGGGGAAATTTGACCTCAGTTTCTGGGGTGGTTCTGCCCGGATTCAGCATTTGCGTATTACGATCGACAGCAATGTATACAAACGAATGAGCGAGGCTAAATCCCTTCCGCCCATGACCTGTGAATTGATTTTGCCCGGTGTACAACTGAATGGGATCGGCATGCGTTCATTAGTATTTTCCCGCAAACTCAATATCCGGGAGATCGTATTTGATTCTGCCGATGTACAACTAGCCCGGCATTTCAGAAACAGTAAAGAGAAATTGAGTAATGGCCAGCCATTATGGAAGCTGATACAACCGCGTCTGAACTCTATCGAGATAGGAAATATCTATTGCGCCGGCCTGAAGATCAATTACAGGAATGTAGACAGTGCCGCAGCATTCCGTTGGCAGATTGAGAAAAGTAATATCCTTATTTCCGGTGTAAGAGTGGATAGCTCCTCGGCCAATGATAGCAGCCGCTTGCTATTTGCCAAAAACATTTCATTCAATGCCGCGGATATAAAACTTAAAACCACCGATGGTTTGTATGATATGCTCGCCAGTGAAGTTTCATATGGATCGGCTGATCAGGTATTGCAAATAAAACAGTTTGATTTTTTGCCCGCTGTGAGTAATCAGCAATTCATCAAACATTTTGGCTACCAGCATGAAATTTACTGGTTAAAAATCCCCTTCATCAAGGCAAACAATTTTGTGTTGTCGCAATGGGTAACACATAACCGGCTACAGGCAGGTATGCTGGAGCTGGCTTCTCCATCCGTTTCCATACATATGGATCGAAATGCAAGGGCTAACCCCAATAGCAAAAAAGGAAACTATCCCCATCAGCTTTTGCAAAAGGCCGATTTTTTGATACAGATAAACAAATTTAAAGCGACTGAGGCGGTAGTCACTTACACCGAAATAAGTAATATCACGAATAAGACCGGGAAATTAATTTTCCCTTCGCTGAGCGGAACGATCGAGAATATTACCAATGATCCCGCGATCATCAAATACAACTCTGAATGTGTGGCAGACATTAGGGGCTCCATTATGCAAAGCGGAAATTTGAATACGGTATTCCGGTTCAGGCTGGATGATGAAAGCGGGGCGTTCACTGTAAAAGCTACGATTACCAACCTGGATGAAAAACAGTTACAGCCCATATTTACGGCCATGACAGCGGTGGATATACAAACCTTCAATATGAAACGACTGGATTATACTTTCAACGGAAACGAAAATGCGGGCACTGGCGCTCTTTCGATGAAGTATGATAATATGGATATACTGATCAATAAAGTGAATACAGATAAAACATTGGATAAAAAAGGTTTTTTATCTTTTTGGGCAAACAGGGTAGTGATCTATAAAGAGAATCCCATGAATGATGAAGAAGAGCGAAAGGCAAGCGGTGTGCAGGTACAACGGGATATAAGCCGTTCCTTTTTCAACCTGGTATGGAAAACAATGTTTACTTCTGCCAGTGAAATTGTTCTACGGCCAATGGGAAAGCGAAAACTTGAAAAACGTCAACTGCGGGAAGTAAGAAAGACCAAACGGCAGGAAAGAAGAGAACAGCGCAACTAAGGGAAAAAATAAGCATCTTCGGGCAATAGAAAACAACCATGCCCATTGCTTTTATAGCCAACCGTATTTTTACCGGAACCCAATGGCTTCACAGCCATGCTGTGGTTTGTGTGAACAGCATGATCAGCGGGCTAATCGCTGTTAACGAGCTGCCACAAGACATCGAGAGAGAAATGTTCCCCGACTGTTTTATTGTTCCCGCTTTTATTGACCTGCAGATATATGGCGCGTATGGAAAACTGCTGTCTGTTTACCCGGAAAAAGATTCACTGGTTAAACTGAAAGAGTATTCTGAAAAAGGTGGGGCTGCTTTTTGTTTGCCGACAGTGGCAACCAATACGATCGACGTATTTTATAAATGCATTGATGCGGTAAAAGAATACTGGAGTAAAGAGGGTGAAGGTATTATTGGTTTACACCTGGAAGGCCCCTGGATCAATCCGCTAAAACGTGGTGCTCATATTGAATCGCTTATTCATCCACCCACTATTCAGGAAGTAACAGAATTGTTGAACTATGGTAAAGGGGTGATCAAAATGATCACCCTTGCACCGGAACTTTGCAGCCAGGATGTGATCGAACTGATTCTTTCGCACCAGATAGTTATCTCTGCAGGGCATAGTAATGCGACATATGCGGAAGCAAAAACGGGTTTTGCCAACGGTATTACTGCCGTTACTCATTTGTATAATGCCATGAGCCCGTTGCAGCACAGGCAGCCCGGACTGGTAGGTGCCGCAATGGATGATCTTACTGTAATGGCCAGTATCATCCCCGATGGACATCATGTTGATTTTTCGGCTATCCGTATCGCCAAACAGGTGATGAAAGAAAGATTATTCGTAATCACAGATGCGGTAACGGAGACAACCGAAGGGCCTTATCAGCACCTAATGACGGGAGATAAATATGAAGCGGATACTATTCTCAGCGGCTCGGCACTGACCATGATAAAAGCCATGGAAAACCTGGTTAACTTTACCGGCATTGAATTAGGTGAAGCATTGCGGATGTGCAGCGGTTATCCAGCCAAAATCATTGGTCTGAAGGAGCAGGGAAAAATTGAAAAAGGGTGTCTTGCCCGGATGCTGGTGATTGATGATAAAACGGAGCCCGGTCAGTACCGGGTAAAACAAATGCTTTAAATACAAATAACTGTGATGCAGGGAAAAGAATTTCGTACTCATCTACTAACGATATTGTTATCACTAACTATATTCTTTGCAGCGGCACAACCCGGTGAAAAAAGGATCCAGTATCCCTGGGGCCTTAAGAACTCTTATTTCGGTGTGAATGTCGGCTATATCAATTACCCTTTTTCTTCTGCCCAGTTAGAACCTGGATTCTCTGTTGAAAAGGTAACGGTTCCACATATTGCACCCCGCATCACTTTGTATGGTCATCAGTTCAGCAAACACCTCTCAGCACAGATCACCTATATGCGGCCGGTAGATTGGGTTACCTATAATAATATCAATGGGGATAAAAAAACCCACTCTGTCTGGATGAACGTGGGCGGGCTGACACTGGCTACACAATTGCCACTGGGTAAAAAATTCTCTTTGTTTGCTGAAGCCGGCCTGGGTGTTATTACCCGGAAGGGGTTTGAAATTGATTACAAGCCTGTCGTTAAGGATGCCACATTCGCTACGGTATTAGCTGGCGGTGCTATCCAATATCACCTGAACAGGAAATGGGACCTGCAACTAAACACAACCTGGTCGCCGGCGCATGCAAAAGAAAAGCAACCGCACACGATTTTTTATTCTTTTGGCTTCAATTACCGGATGAGAGAATTACCTAAAGAAAAAGTGGAGAGTAATATCAAAAGCGGTTATTATTTCGCCAAACATGTTTTGCAGGCCAGTTTTACGACCAATGCCCTGGGGTATGGTGTGAATGATCTGTTTTCTAAAACGTTGCCCCTGTTCTGGGGTGGTGCGGCGCATTTAAAACAAGGATTCTCTGTTCACTACCAGCGGAATATTTTTCATGCCCGTAAAGTGTTTTCGTTGGACTGGGCTGCAGGCGTAGGGTATTGGAAGAGCAGAAATAATAATGATGGGTTTATGACTTTCTCTTTGTACCCTGTCCTGCGTTTTACTGCAGTCCGCTCACCAAAAACAGACCTGTATTTTGAATATACGGCGGCGGGCCCAACCTATATTTCAAAGACACTGATCGATAATGAAAAAACCGGCCGGCACTTTACCTTCTATGATGCGATGGGTATCGGTATGTTTACCGGTAAGAAAAAGAATCTTAATGCTGGTATTCGCATTGCGCATTTCTCCAATGGTAATATCTTTCCGCAAAACAACGGGGTGAAAGTACCGCTGACATTCAGCCTTGGCTATGTATTAAAATAAAGCAACGACTCAATTCTTTACTCGTCTTTAAAACTATCCCGGTTAAATGTTCCCGGCGTAGCATGATCGCCTTCTTCAAAATCAAGGGATACTTGTTTAACACCGGCAAGTTCAGTCAGGTTATACACAACTTCGGCCAGGTAGAGTTCAGGACCACTGGAACCCATTTGCTGGGTCAGGTAGGTGGACTCAGCAATTTTCAGGAAGATCGTATCGTTGGAGGTCTTCACCAGTTCCAGTTTGACATTTGGGTTGTCTGTATTCAGGAAGTTGATCACCGATTGAGCCGATAAGGAATCGTTAGAAGGAATTTTTTTCATTTCCAGTTTCCCGCTCGAATCATTCATGGAGGATTGCCAGAGATAAGATTCTTCCCTGTTCAGGTTATCGTATTCTGCAATGGGCTCATCAGCGCTGTTATTACAGGCAATAAAAACAAAGCAGGTAATAACCGGTATCAAAAAATGTTTCATATTTTATTTTTTAAGGTATGAAAGATCCATTAATTCTACGTTCCTGAAATCGACCGGGTTGCCTTCGCTTTGCAGGGCAATAAAACCGCTGCTGAGCAATTTGCCATCCAGTCAGCAATGTCTTTACCGTTAAAAAGAGACAGCCATAGTTTGGAGGCCTGTATTTTTTGCGGCGCATGACAGTTCAGGCAGAATACTGAAATAAAAACAAGCAATAAAGTACCGGCTATTTTCATTCACAGCTCTTTGCAGTAGTTATAAAGCTAAGGATATCTTTTATATTTACTGAAGGATAGCGGTTAGTTATTGCTCCTTTAAATTTTTAATTATTTGCAGGGAATATTTTCTGTCGTGTAGTCTATTCCATATTTCTTTTTCAATAAGCGGGCCACAACTCCGGCCGTGGTAATCTCATACCGATGCATTTGTGGTTGAAGGCCCATCATAGCATAACTGACCTGGTTCACTTGTACTCAGTAATTTTTAGAAGGATTACCCATCGATTAAGCTTTATTAAAGGGAGGCTACCGCTTCTTCCTTCTTCCATTGCTTATCCATATAGAACGTACCAAAAGGCAGGATAGAAGCAAGTCCCGCTTTTATCATCCACTTAAAATCTTTTTTATATTCTTCTTTCACCATATAAGCCAATATAATAAAACCAACGAACAAAACGCCATGCAATCCCCCAACCACAGTAACCGCCATCGGGATATCCGCCATATATTTTAACGGCATCGCCACCAATAATAAAACTAAAAAGGAAACTCCTTCGGCAAACGCCACTTTCCTAAACCAGCTAAATGCTTTCTTCATCATTAATGTATTTAAAACTTACCCTTCGACAAGCTCAGGGTATTCCTTCGACAAGCTCAGGGTATTAGTAATCAATCACCTGCTCTTCGATCATCTCCGGTATCTCTCTCCACTCATATTGCTGGTTCCGCAATTGTGGTTCAAACCCTGCTTCCCGGATCGCTTCCTGTATAGACTTATAGGTAAAGCGATGCGGGGCGCCCGCAGCACTCACCACATTTTCTTCCAGCATGATGGAACCAAAATCATTGGCACCGGCATGCAAACATATTTCAGCGGTTTGTTTGCCAACGGTCAGCCAACTGGCCTGTATGTTTTTTACATTGGGTAACATGATACGGCTGAGGGCAATCATTCGAATATATTCTTCCGGCGTAGTTAAATTATGAACGCCCCGGATCCTGGCTAATAATGTATCAACATCCTGGAAGGTCCAGGGGATGAAGGCGAGAAACCCTTTTGCTTCTGCCGGTTTACGGCTTTGTACTTCTCTTATTTTTATCAAATGCTCAAACCGCTCTTCAATTGTTTCTACATGTCCGAACATCATAGTCGCGCTGGTGGTGATATTTAATTTATGCGCTTCGTGCATAATGTCGAGCCATTCCTGTGCCCCGCATTTTCCTTTACTGATCAAACGGCGCACCCGGTCGATCAGTATTTCTGCACCGGCACCAGGCAATGAATCCATACCGGCTTCTTTCAATGCCATCAATACTTTGCGATGCGTACTCTTTTCTCCACCGGATCCTGCGGACAGCTTGGTGATATGCGCTACTTCAGGTGGTCCGAGTGTATGCAATTTAATAGAAGGGAACTCGGCCTTTATCTGCCGGAATGTGTCCACGTAATATTGTAATCCCAGTCCCGGGTGATGCCCGCCCTGCAGCAGCAACTGGTCGCCGCCCCATTTCAATGTCTCTTCGATCTTCTTCCGGTATACAGGCATATCCGTAATATAGGCTTCGGGATGACCGGGTATGCGGTAGAAGTTGCAGAACTTACAATTGGCGATACAGACATTGGTGGTATTGACATTCCGGTCAATCTGCCAGGTAACTTTTCCATGCGGCACTTGTTTTTTTCGCAGTTCATCGGCAATGAACATGAGGTCGGGCAGCGGGGCATGATGGTAGAGGTATACTCCTTCTTCAAGAGACAGGAATTCAAAATTGGATGCTTTCTGGTATAATTGGTCTAAGTTCATAATCAGGTTCTTATTTTTCGTCGGTTCCTTTCCCTTAGGAAATTAGGAGCCGGAGACTTGAGGCTGTAAAAGTACACCTGAATAACAAATTATGTGTTGAACGGTTCTAAAATAGGATGATATTAAAGTAAATTTAAATAAACAGCGGCCTGTATTGCATCATTTTGAATAAAAGCCTTGTCTTGGAATAGGAATGATTGCAGTTAGAATTGACTATATGAAACGGTTTACCACTTTTTGCTTTGCCTTTTTTCTTCTCCTGCTGATAACCAAACCAGTTGTTGCGCAGGAAGAATTTATTGAACCCCTTTCCAAAGAAATTACCACGATCCCGTTCGAACAGCTGACCGGCGGTATTGTTATTCTCCGGGCACAGTTCGGAAATTTTCCTGACACCCTCAGTTTTATATTAGATACCGGGAGCAGCGGGATATCGCTTGACTCTACCACAGCTGAATACCTGAAATTAAAGCCACAGCCTACTGAAAGAACAATCCGCGGTATTGCGGGTATCCGGAAAGTGAGCTTTCTGTTTAACCAGCAATTACATTTCCCCGGCCTTACTGTTGACAGTCTCAATTTTCATATCAACGATTACGGTATCCTCACGGCTGTGTATGGTGAAAGGATCGATGGTATTATCGGTTATTCTGTTTTAAACCGCTATATCGTGAAACTGAATTACGATATACTGAAACTTACTTTTTGTACAAAGGGTACGATCCATTATCCGCGGGGAGGTTACCTGCTAAAGCCTACGATTAATCAATTAATCGCACAGCAGCTAAGAGTAAAAGATGATAAAACAGTTACATCGAGATTTCTCTATGATATGGGAGCCGGAGTTTGTATGTTACTTAACCGGGATTTTATCGAGGATAGCGCTTTAATAGACAGGAAAAAGAAAAGATGGATAAAGGAAGGAGAGGGACTTGGTGGTAAAATAGATATGGAACTGCTAGTGATAAAGGAAGTGAAGCTTGGCCCATATCGCTTCAGGAATGTGCCCACCTATGTTTTTGATGATGTCAATAATGTTACATCTTATCCTTTTATGGGCGGGCTGATCGGTAATGATATCCTGCGGCGGTTTAATGTGATACTGAACTATGCCCGAAATGATATTCATCTCGCTCCCAATTCCCACTATGCGGACGTGTTTGATTATTCTTATTCCGGGATAGAACTCTATTTTGTGGAGGGATTGATCGTGGTGGGGGATGTGGCCAAGGGATCACCGGCAGAAGCGGCAGGTGTAAAAGAAGGAGATGAAGTGCTTGCAGTAAATAAAAATTTTACCTTAAACCTCAACCAGTACAAAATTGCTTTACAGGCCCCCAATGAAAAAGTAAAATTGATCCTTCGCCGTGAAAATGTGATAAAGGAGATCGAGTTTAAGGTAAAAAGTATTTTTTAGTGTTTTAGCCACAACTTGTCCCGTCCTAAGGCGGGTGATGAACACAAATAAACACAGAAAGAACTGCCTTAAGGCAGGTGATTGCTACGCAATCTATTTAGCCACGAATTTGCACGAAAACACACGAAAGGCTTTTCATTTCGTGCAAATTCGTGTGTTTTTCCCGCAGAATGCGGAACAAGCTATGGCCACCACTTCATGCGCCTGGCAGAAATATAAACTGTGTTGATCTCCCACCTTAGGACGGGACAAGTGGCCAACCTTCAGCATCGTAATTTTCAATACTTTTACTGCCCCAACTTTTTAATTTAACGACAGTTATTTATATATGATACAATTTGAAAAATTTACACTGCCCAATGGTCTTCGCGTGATCGTTCATCAGGACCTGAGCACTCCCATGGCGGTCATGAATATTATGTATGATGTAGGCGCCCGGGACGAAGATCCTGACCGGACAGGCTTTGCGCATTTATTTGAGCACCTGATGTTTGGTGGTTCGGTCAATGTGCCGAATTACGATGAACCGCTACAGATGGCAGGCGGAGAGAATAATGCGTATACGACCAACGATCTCACGAATTATTATATACAGATCCCGGCCGAGAACCTGGAAACAGCTTTCTGGTTGGAAAGCGACCGGATGCTTTCGCTCGCCTTTGGCGAAAAAAGCCTGGAGACACAACGTAAAGTGGTGATCGAGGAATTCAAAGAGCATTATCTTACCAAGCCTTATGGTGATGTGTGGCATAAGATGAGAGAGTTGGCCTATAAAAAACACCCTTACCGATGGATGACGATCGGGAAAGAATTGTCCCATATTGAAACAGCACAGTTAGAAGAAGTGAAGAATTTTTTCTTCAAGCATTATCGCCCTGTTAACGCGGTGATGGTGGTGGCAGGTAATGTGACCGTAGAAAAAGTAAAAGACCTGGCAGAAAAATGGTTTGGTGATATTCCGGCCGGCGAAGCATATAAAAGAAACCTGCCACAGGAACCGGAGCAAACCGTAGAAAGAAAGCAAGAGATCAAGGCCAATGTACCGCTCGATGCCTTGTACAAATGCTGGCATATGCCGGGACGCCTTGACCGTAGGTATTATATTATTGAGCTGCTCTCTGATATTCTTAGTGGCGGTGCTTCATCAAGATTGTACCAATCCCTGGTCAAAGAAAAACAACTCTTCAGTCATATTGAGTGCCATCACTTCGGCAGTACCGATGATGGATTGCTGGTGATAGAAGGAAAGTTGGTGAAAGGTGTGACAATGGAAGAAGCAGAGAAAGCAATCGAACTGGAACTGGATAAAATGAAAAACGAATTAGTGAGTGAATCCGAACTGCAAAAGGTAAAAAATAAAACAGAAAGCATGTTGGCCTTTGAAGATATGAGCGTGATGAGCAGAGCCGCCAGCCTGGCTTATTATGAATTACTCGGCGATGCTGCCTGGATGAATTTTGAGCTGGAAAAATACGGGTCAGTGACCACGGAAGATATTTTGCAGGAAAGCCGTATGCTATTCCGTGCTGTCAACTGCAATACGATCCATTACCTGTCCAATAATTAATCAACAAATCAAAAGAAAGGAATACTATGCCAGACCGGAAACAGGCCCCCGAAATAGTGGATGCCGTCCACTTTGACCTGAAACTGAAACCAGCCGATAAATTTATATTGGATAATGGGGTGGAAGTATATGCTGTGAATGCAGGAGCTGAAGAAGTGATGTCATTGGAATGGGTATTCTTTGCCGGTAACTGGCATGAGGAACAAAACCTGGTAGCCGCAACGACTAATTTTCTGCTGCGCAATGGTACATCTAAAAAAACGGCTTTCCAGATCAATGATCATTTTGAATATTATGGTTCTTACCTGAACAGAGCCTGCCATAGCGAAACGGCTACTATTACATTACATTGTCTCACCAAACAAATCAAAGAACTGTTACCGGCTGTGCGGGAATTGATAACCGACTCGGTGATGCCGCAAGACGAATTGGATATTTATAAGCAAAACATGAAGCAACGGCTGAAAGTGAGCCTGAAGAAAAATGATTTTGTAGCCGGCCGTCTAATTGATGTTTATTTATATGGTGAAAATCATCCCTATGGAAAATTTAGCAAGGAAGAAGACTTTGATGCATTGGACAGGGGGCAGTTGCTGGATTTTTATAAACGATATTACCAGGAAGGTAAGCTGGTGCTGTTTGTAGCGGGTAAATTACCTGCTGACATCGGGATCTTATTGAACCAGTATTTTGGAGACATACCTTTTACAACGGTAGAAAATAAAAAAATAATCGTTGGGCCAACAGCAGAAAAAAAATTCAGGATCACGAATGATCCAGACGGTGTACAGGGCTCCATACGAATAGCGAGACCTTTCCCAAACCGGCATCATCCTGATTTTATGAAAGTGCAGGTGCTGAATGTTTTGTTTGGCGGCTTTTTTGGCTCTCGCCTGATGAGCAATATCCGGGAAGACAAAGGCTATACGTACGGTATTCATAGTCATTTGCAAAATCATATGCATGATTCTGCCTGGCTGATCAGTACGGAAGCCGGCAAGGATGTTTGCGAAGCCACGATCGCCGAAGTATACAAGGAAATGAAAGAACTGCGGGACGAGCTGGTAGATGAGGAAGAATTATTATTGGTAAGAAACTACATGATGGGTGGCTTGTTAGGCGATCTTGACGGCCCTTTCCATATTATAGCCCGCTGGAAGAATATTGTTTTGCATAACCTGACAGAACAATATTTCTACGACTCTATTAACACCATCAAGACTATTTCTGCGCAAGAGATACAACAACTGGCGCAGCAATACCTTAAGCCGGAGGATTTTTATGAGTTGGTGGTAATATAGTTCAGTATCCCGGGTTTAAAGTTGTCATACGCAACGAAAAGCTACCTTTGAACTCCGAAATGATAACTTCAAATTTTAATAGTTAATGACCTTCGACCGCAAAAATTTATCCAACGAAGAGCTTGTTCATTTTTACCGCAACCTGCTATGGCCCCGCATGATCGAAGAAAAAATGCTGGTACTGTTGCGGCAGGGAAAAATTTCCAAATGGTTCAGTGGTATAGGGCAGGAAGCAATAGCTGTTGGGGCAACACTAGCCCTGCAGGAAGATGAATGGATTATGCCCCTGCATCGAAATCTTGGTGTGTTCACTACCCGCAATATGCCATTGAGTAAACTCTTTATGCAATGGCAGGGTGCACAGGAAGGATACAGTAAAGGAAGGGAAAGAAGCTTTCACTTTGGAAGCCGGGAACATCATATCTGTGGCATGATATCACACCTTGGCCCGCAACTAGCTATTGCCGATGGTGTGGCATTAGCACATAAACTTCGTCATGGTTCAACAGGCCTGCCTGCCGAACAGGCAGGTTCACCGTTAAAAGTATCACTTGCTTTTACCGGCGATGGGGGTACGAGTGAAGGAGATTTTCATGAAGCACTGAATACCGCTGCTGTATGGGATTTGCCCGTCATTTTTATAATAGAAAATAATGGTTACGGGTTAAGTACACCCGTGAATGAGCAATACCGCTGCATCAGCCTGGTAGATAAGGCCAAAGGCTATGGTATGGAAGGAGTGCAGATCGATGGAAATAATTTATTGGATGTGTATGATACGATAAAAGGCATAAGAGATTATTGTATAAAAAATCAAAAGCCTTATTTAATTGAATGTCTCACTTTTCGGATGAGGGGGCATGAGGAAGCAAGCGGTGTAAAATATGTACCGCAAGATCTGTTCAAACTTTGGGAGATGAAAGACCCGGTAAAAAATTATGAGCAATTCCTATTGCAATCGGGGGTCGTCGATGAAAAAACGATTGAGTATATCCGTAATGAATTCAAGGAAAAAATAGAAAGCGAATTGGCGATTGGATCGAATACAAAGCCGGTGGTGGCAGATACCGAAGTGGAAATGGGAGATGTTTATGCTGATTTAGGAGTTGAGAGTCGAGAGTCAGGAGTCCGGAGTCAAGAGTCGGGAATAACTTTAATTGATAATTCAGGAATCTATTTTGACTCCGGACTCCCGACTAAAGACTCCCGGCTGATTGATGCAATAAAAGAAGGACTTTACCAATCCATGCAAAAACATGAGAATCTGATATTGATGGGGCAGGATATTGCAGAGTATGGAGGGGCTTTTAAAATAACGGAAGGGTTTGTGAGTGAATTTGGAAAAGAAAGAGTACGCAATACACCGCTTTGTGAAAGTGCGATTGTTGGTGCTGCATTGGGATTAAGCCTTGAAGGCTTCAAGAGTATGATGGAAATGCAGTTTGCCGATTTTGCAACAGTAGGTTTCAATCAAATAATAAATAACCTTGCAAAAATTCATTACCGCTGGGGGCAGAATGCTGATGTGGTAATACGAATGCCAACGGGTGGTGGTGTGGGTGCCGGTCCTTTTCATAGCCAAAGTAATGAAGCATGGTTTGTAAAAACACCGGGATTGAAAGTAGTATATCCAAGTACACCGATGGATGCAAAAGGATTATTGATTGCTGCCATAAATGACCCGAACCCGGTTTTATTTTTTGAGCATAAAGCATTGTACCGTTCTGTAAGCGGACAAGTGCCAACTGAATACTATGAAATAGAAATCGGCAAGGCAAGACATGTAAGAGAAGGCGATGAAATTTCTATTATTACGTACGGTGCGGCAACGCACTGGGCTGAAGATTATGCGGCAGAGCACCCGGAGATTTCGATCGACATCCTGGACCTGCGAACATTATTACCACTGGATTATCTTGCTATAAGAGAAGCGGTACAAAGAACCGGCCGTGTTTTGATTTTACATGAAGATACTTTGATCGGTGGCATCGGCGGTGAGATCGCTGCCTGGATTGCAGAAAACTGTTTTGGTTTACTGGACGCACCGGTAATGCGTTGCGCTTCATTAGATACTCCTATTCCTTTTAGCATTGAGCTGGAAAATAATTTTCTTGCTAAATCAAGGCTAAATGAATTTGTTCAAAAGCTTATTGGTTATTGAATATTACTTTGTCATCCTGAGCGAAGCCAAAGGATGGCGATGTCGAGATTGGGTGAGACTATACTGAAATTGATAAACTATTAATTGAACTTACGCAATCCGATCTACCACGAAATCTAATCTTATTGAGGAATCGTAATATAGAAAAGGTTTTTCTTCTTAAAATCTACTTCGTGTTTTCTTGACGGGACAAAAACATCTTTCTCAAATCCCGTGTCCCAATTTCTGTATACTACCTGGAAAGCAATAATATTAGACTGGCTTACTTCCGCTACTGGGTAGGTGATTAACATAAGGTTTCCCCCAAAAGTAAAAACTCGTTTTGTCGGAACTAATTTTCCCTCGAGATACTGACTTGTCACTTTATCTCTGACCTGCCTGTAGAATCTGTCTATTAGCACATCCTCCTTATTATTGTTATTTACGTCAAAATAAATAGTAGGCACGTTACTAGTTACCGGGGTATAGAAATAGAAATTGATATGACCCTTACTTAGGGTGTAGCCTATCATGTGGCTTGTATCCGGATTGATAATGGTGCAATTCGCAATAATATCTTTTGCATATAGACGTTCAGACCTTATGCGTTTATCGAATAATGTTCTGCTACTTTCATCCTTCATTTTTTTTAAGGTATAGATATATCTGACCATAGAAAGGCCAACTATTGTTTCACCATAAGTTTATACAAGGGTTGTATCATTATTCTTGATCTTTAAGTTGGCGAAGAACCTGGTCTTAGTAGTATGATCGTAAAGCTCAAAACCTCCATTGTATCCGTAATTCTCTACATATTTAATAAATGTATGTTCATCCGTTTCTACGCCGGGAGCTTTTATAGGATCAAAAATTCTGCATGACCCCTGGATATTTTTATTATTTGCAGAAAATGAATACAATTCATTTTCGTAGATATCAAACTTGATCTTTTCCAGTAGTGCAGGTAACGACTTTTCCAACTCTGCTACACTTTTCTTTACTTCTCCATCTGGATCATTTTGTAATCTTTGTTGCAGAATTGATAAGGGAATAACTTTTTCTATTTTGTTATTGTAAGAAAAGGTCATGGGAAGCGCAATTCCTGTTGCCTTCCATGTGCCAACAAATGGAGCTAATGTGTGGCGTTGCTGGCTCATAGCTGAAGCGCCGTGCAACAAGACAAGAAGGATGACAAATATTCTATTTTTCATGAGTTGGTTTAATAAAAGTGCCATTTATTTTTTTATGTAAAACATGACGACAGCGTAAAAGTCTTCGTCGCCGGCTTTTTTTGCGTTGGTAAAATAAGAAAACCCCAACGCATCCGCATATTCAGTAATGCTGACAGCTTCACCATTGCTCAACTGGAGATAAGCAAAATCATCCCCGTGATCTTCATTATACTGTTCATCACTTATCGGGCTATTTGTGCTTATAGGTATTTGTAAAGGCCGGTAATCAAATTTTCCACTTACTTTTTTTGTGCCCAATGTAAGAGAATAGGTGTCGTTTTGGTTAATAGTAAAGGAGTATGATCTTGCATAGTTGAGAGCATTTTTCCTAAGTGTTTCAAGAAACTCTGGCCCATATCTTTCCGGATCCTGTAGCATCAACTGCTTTAGTTTATCTCTTACCTCCAATTTGTTTTCTATCATGTCATAGTAATAGTAGTCCCCATAGCTAACAGATGCAACTGACCAGGAGCCTGCCAGTTGTTTCTTTTCACTGGAAGATTGGGTAGAGATAATAGTTGTTAAGATCATCGACTGTATTAAACAAAACAAGAAAGTTTTTATCATTGCTGCTGTTTTTACTTTAACCTATAGCTTGGTCCAATTTTGACTGGAATTATGAGTTCCTGTTCGTGTACTTGTTGTGGTCAGGATAGTTTATGCGCTCCATCATTGCAGTTTAGGAATTACTTTTTGCCCGGCTTTGTTAATGATAAATTTTTGATCTTTTATTGCAACTTCGGCTAAGCCTCCAATGAAATCTTTCGCATCATCATACTTGAAGGATATTATAATTTTATCTTCTTTGTTAATGTAGCCCCATTTGCCGTTCATATATACCCTTACCAGCCCTTCTGAAAATTTACCGGCAATAACATATTTTGCCGGAATCACTTCTTGGCCATCGTGATTTATAAACCCTCTTTTATTGTTCAGCCAAAACTGTGCGTGGCCTTCTGAAAAGTTGTCTATAACATCATATTTAATCGGGGTGATTAAATATCCTTTAAGATCAATCAATCCATGAAGTTTGTTTACTTGAATTACTACTGATCCATTTTCAAATGACAAACCTGTATACTCGTATTTGATTGGAATTACTTCGTTTCCTGATTTATCGATAAATCCAACTTCCCTTTTTAGTTCAACGCGGGCCAGACCTCCGGAAAAGGTAAATGTGCCGTCATACTTCAAGGGTATGACCTCTTGCCCTTTTTTATTAATGAACCCATACTTTTTATTCAGTATTACCCTTGCAAGACCATCGTAAAAGGAAGAAACATAGTCGTATTTCATCGGGACAACCAGTTTGCCATCTGTATCTATAAACCCCCATTTCCCCTCTTTTTTCACACCAACAACTCCTTCATTAAAATACTCATTAGCTTCATCGTATTTCAATTCAATAACAGCTTCACCCGAATGATTTATAAAGCCTACATTATCTCCATTCCAGACTTTCGCCAACCCATCCCGGAAGGAGGATGCAAAACGATAGGTAAATGGAATTTTAACTGCACCTGTCTTATCTATGTAGCCATGCTGGTCGTTGAGCTCCGCAGGTGCCAATCCACCTGAAAAATAGCCAACATAAGAATATTTCGGTTGGATGACCAGTTTGCCAGTATTATCTATAAAGCCCCATTTTTTTGAAGATTCTGCTTTGCCATATGCTACAGCTGCAAGCCCTTCGCTAAATAGCTCAATATTCATGAAAAGGGCCCTGGTTTGCACGTCCAGTTTTTTTCTCTCCGGGTTAACGTATGCCAATTTTTCTTTAGTAACAACAGGCTGCTTTACATCATTATCGTTTTTTGTAAGGGGAGGTGGTGTATTTGAATTGTCATCGAGGTTCAATGGCTTAAGGCCCAGGTAACCAGGTTTACCATTCTCATAATTTGCAATATTGCAATTCTTGTCTATATATTTCTCAGCTTCTAATTTCCACATTTTATCTTCAATAGAGTTTGTTCGTTCAGGAATAACTAAGTTTACTTTGATGGTAACAAATGAGCTTACACTCTGCCCATTTTTCTTTGCCGGTATCCATTTTGGCATCTTTGTTATTAATACCAGCATCATTTCATTGATACCTCTTGGGCTGTTACCGTCTTTTTTAAAATCTTTTATAATGCTGTCTTTAGTAACTACAAAAATAATTTTGCCCTCATAAGTTCCGGCAGGTACATTATATTTACCGGTAGGGTTAAAGTCATAACCTTTAATAAGTTTTTTCCAGCCATCAACATCATTTGGATAAACCGCCTTGCTATCTACTTTATCAATTTCGTATATTGGCAGGTCTGTTTCGTTCGTATTTAGCCTTGTGTAAGCAAATCTGGTAAAAACTTCTTTATACTTTCGCCGGATAGCTTCGTCCCCAATATGCAAGCTAAAAACACTAATACCGCCGTCAGCAAACAATGATAGCATTTCATTTTCTATAGTAGCTTTAGTAAAGTAAAATCGAGTTAATGCTACTTTAACACCGGAGGAACCAGAATAGGACTTAACGGCCTCTATACCATATTTAGTAAAATCAAGTTTATTGATTGGGCCAGTGATCTTTACTCCGGTGTTATAACCCACTAATGTACTTTTTGACAAATCAATAGCAGGTGAATGACCGTTTAACCATTTCAGCATTGCCGCATCTGTTTGTGCATTGGCTGTAACGGCTGATACTGTTACTAGTAACAAGGTTAAAATTTTTTTCATAACAGGTGGATTGAGGTATATAATGGTTGGACTAGTGGCTTAGGTGTTTAGTATACTATATTAAATGCTGTATTTTTTTATTACCGGACGAATACGATCAAGAGGATAAAGACTTGTTGAGCGGGTGCTCATTGTCTTTCAAACGAGGATTTAATAAACTATACAGCAGTATCCTGTTAAAAAATCAAAGCAACTCTTAATAAAGGGAATAAACAATACTTACAAATAGGTATTTTCGGGTTACCCCGACAGCTAGTAGCTTATTTTAACGCAGTAATTTTGACAGATATCCCCATCCCACGAATTGCTGTGTATTGTTGAAGCCGGTTTTTCGCAACATATTACGGCGATGGGTTTGTACCGTAGTTTTTGCAATACCAGTTCTGCGCCAATTTTTTCGCTGGTATAACCCATTGCTACCAGTTGAAGTATTTTCAATTCTTGCTTGCTGATCGGTTTTTTTATTGCTGTATTCATAAGGAAGCAGTTAGTATTGGTTAGTCAAAGATTTGGCTACTGCGACCGTAAAAACAATACCTAGTAATAAGTAATTGTATTCCAGGCCGGATCATTCCCCGGAAGATGATGGTCTACTCATACCGTTACTGCGTATAAGATAATGTCGGCATACTAATATTAACAGGGTAAAACACCCCAATTTTCAAAAGCAATCACCTTGTTTTTCATTGGTGCCTGCCCGGGAGTAATTTTCCCGAGCAAATGATATTTAAGCTATCTTGACTATCCATGCCAGTACTAAAGTCGTTGTATCTTTTTATCACTTTTCCTGCCCTAATACTTTGCTTGTTTTCTCAGGGCCAGCCGGGTAAGCAGCCCGATTTTTTTCTATATGAGGATGCTAGCAAGACCCTGAATAGTAACGAGGCGTTGTCCTTATTTGAAAAGGGAAAATTCAGGAAAACGACAAGCACTATTTTCAACCCAGGATTTAATAATGCTGTCTTTTGGCTGGCGTATTATAATGAGCGGGAATTACCAGCTGACAGCCTGTTATTGCATATTGGCGATCACCATATCAACCGGATCCATTTTTATTATGCAGGTGATAGTGTGGTGGAGCAGTTATTCGAAACCGGCGACTATTATCCTTTTTCGCAGCGGCCGCTGGCGGTAAAAGGTTTTTATTTCCCGGTCAGTAAAAAAGGCCTTTACCTGGCACGTGTTGACAAATCGAACGAGTCCCTGCAAATGGTATTCTGGCTTACATCGTTGAGGCAGGCAGTAAGAACAGAAGGAAAGATTGGCCTGGTCATGGCCCTTCTTTCGGGAATGATGATGCTGATGATCCTTTTTGGTCTGTATTTGTTTTATATCAGCCGTGAACGCATTTATTTTATTATATCGCCTATCTCTGTGCAGGATGGCTATGGGTGTTGGCCAACAGCGGTTATGGTTTTCAATATATATGGCCTGATTTTCCCTGGTTTGCCAGTAAGGCCAGGCCGGTTTTTGCCGTGGCTTCCGGAGCACTGTCCATGTTGTTCCTGGTAAGTTTTGTAGGTAGCAGCCGAAGGGTTAAAAAAATAGTGGTCTGGGTGAATGTTATAATGTGGATATATATAGCGATCATCTTAAGCTTTAATAACAAGGGCTACCAAACAAAATGGTGGATGTACATACAATACCTGATACCGGTCATTACGCTGCTCTATGTTTTACTGGTATTATTTTTCCTGATTAGAAAATCCTGGCAGGGAAACCGCTTTGCGCAATTTTACCTGGCAGGAGCCCTCATACTGATCACCACTACCATCATGCAGGCGAGCATACAATTGGGCAATTTCAAAGAATGGCAGTACTTCTTTTCCAATTTTGGATTAGCCACCGGCTATGTGGCAGAGTCCATTATTCTTACTGCTGGCCTGGTGTACCGATTTAACCAATACCGGAAAGAAAAAGAAAAGCTACTCGTAGAAATGAATCAACGGCAACAGGAACATATCCGTATCCTGGTAAAAGTACAGGAAGCTGAACGGAGCCAGGTAGCCAATCAACTGCATGATGTGGCCGGCTCCTTATTATCAGCGGCCAAACTAAATCTTTCAGCATTGCGGGAAAAAGGGAATATCAGTGAAGTAGCAGTTTTGCATGCTGCCAAAGCGGAAGAAGCCGTCGGTATGGTATCTGATATGGTCAGGAACCTGAGTCATGCCCTTAGCCCGGTGATGCTTGAAAAAGTAGGGTTTAGAACATCGCTGGAAAAAGTGGTGGCGATCGTTAACGCATCCGGAAGGATCAACATACAAGTGATCATATTAGGTTTTGATAAATATGAAACGGCACTGAACAATTATTACACCTCATTGTATAGTGTCGTTTACGAACTGTTGAATAATATCGTCAAGCATGCAGGAGCAAAGCATGTGCTGGTACAGGTAACGGAACATGCCGATTGTTTCTCCCTTATAGTTGAAGATGACGGCAGCGGTATTGATCCCGGTCAATTAGATGAAAAAGATAGTATGGGCATGACCGCTATACAAGCTAAAATCGACTACTTTAGAGGTTATGTAGCTTTTAACAAGAACCAACCAACAGGCCTGATCGTAACCATTGAAATACCCATAATCCGTGATGTGTAGTAAAGTAGTACTGGCGGAGGACCACCAGTTTTTATTGGAAGGAATTACCAGCATTTTAAAGGAGCTCTCTTCCATAGAGATCGTAGCCACTGCACAAAATGGGCTAGAGCTGATGGATGCGGTGGCAAGGGAGCGGCCGCAACTGGTGGTATTGGATCTCAATATGCCAAGCTATGACGGGCTGCAATGCCTGCAAAAGATCAAGACGAACTTCCCTGAAACAAAAGTGCTGATCCTCACTAATTACAACCAGCCGGAACTGGTGGAAGAAGTTAAGAAGATGCAGGCCGATGGTTATTTGCTAAAGAATTCTTCTGCCGCAGAACTGAGAAGGGCCATTGAAAACATTTTAGCTGGTAACAGGCATTTTCCTTCTCAACAGGAATTAAAAGTAATACCCGACGATTCTTACTTCTTTGATGATTTTTTAAAAAAATATCAGCTTACCAAACGAGAAGTGGAAATTATCCGCATGATCTGCAAGGAAATGAGCACCCGCCAAATTGCCGCTGCCCTTTTCCTAAGCGAACTAACGATCAACACTCACCGAAGAAATATTCTCCGCAAACTGGAAGTGAAGAACGTAACCGGGTTGATGAATTTCGCCAAGCAAAACCAGTTATTATAAAAATTTCCCTTTAGTTAGTATATTTTGACAGCTGCATCGCCGTTAGTTTCGGTGCTGTAGAATTCTTCCCCTCCTTCCTGGCTAACCCCTTTTATTCTGCACATTGTTTATACACTAAGAGGGTAGGCCCGGATTTTCCATACTTTATGAACTTAATAATAACTGAAACAATTGCCCTGGAATAAAAAATACTGGAATCGACGCTTCGACGGTAAAACGGCCGGGGATACAGCAGCCTATCATCATCATCTTGATTTTCGTTGCATCGATGATCTGGAAGATGAAGGGTTGGCTTTTTTGCTGACCGGTGTAAAAGGCGTGAATATGCTGGACCTGAATGAAACGGAGATCAGTAATGAAAGTATCGCCCTGTTGACAAAACTGGAATATGTAAATGAGTTGCGGGCAAAAGATTGTCGCCACCTTGACAATGGCTGCATGAACAGCCTGAACCAGCTTAAAGACCTTGTGTTTCTGCATGTAAAAGATACTCAAATAACGATAGATGGGCTTTTACAATTGAGCCGATTGTTCAAACTAAAAACACTGATGTTTTCTGCTGCCGAAATAGAAGACATAAAAGAAAAAATACTCCAGCTCCGGACCCTTTTACCGGGTTGTGATTTTGTGGTCAATTCAAACCCATGGCAATTTGAAAAGAATGACTAATTGTATTGTGAAGGAATGGAAAGCAATCATCTCTTTGCTTCACAACAAACCCTGGACCTACCAGTTGAAAATTATGCAGGAACCATTGGCCCTCCGACTAGAGTAACTGGCTGACAGACCCCTTCCCCAGGCCTAGCCAATTTCAAAACAATACCAATAAAAATTTCCGGGCAGCCCATTACAATAATGGCAAGCCCTTCGCGAACTGTAAGCCTTTTTTTATTTTACTGCTTGCGGGTAAAAGCACATTGAATTTTTACTGTTTAACCTTGTATTAGTACCGATGAGGAAAAAATTAACATTTAGCATATTGCCGCATTAACAAGCTAATCCGAAGGCTGTATCTCCATTTAATCTCCTTGCTCCATTTTCATTTTAGTGTGTAATACCCTGTAAAACAGCATTATAGAAATTTAAAAATTGATTAAATTACTATTTACGGCCATTTTATATTTACCGGGATATTATTTTTTATTCTTGACCACACACATCTTTTTGGGGAAATCCGGGAAATATTTTTCCCGGGCTTCACTATATCAATTATTCAGCCTATTATAGTTTATTCTTTATTCAATATTTTAAAAACTATCGTATTTATGAAAAACCTAATAATCCTGGGGCTACTATTTTTTGCTGCCTGTACAAAAAATGATAAAGTAATTTCTGAAACAGAAAATCAAACCAAAGAAAAGCAGCGTTGTGATTTTGGATTGACGCAATTTAATCTTGCCAAACGTTCTCCTGTACTTGATGAATTTGCCAACAAAAACCCTCGTGGTGGCGGTAGTGGTGGTGGCGGTGGAATACAACCACCGGCTACTTCGGCAGGAGTAGTATTTCTTGATTTTGATGGACAAGTGGTTTCCGGTACAGGCTGGAACTACAATGGAACTATTACCTGTGCACCAGCTAACCTGGCCTCAAATGCTGTAGCTACTATTTTTGACCGGGTTTCCAATGATTATAGTCCATTTAATATAACAGTAACTACTGACGAGAATGTTTATAACGCCGCAAATATTTATAAGCGAATCCGGGTGATTATTACAGAAACATGGGAATGGTTTGGCCAGGCAGGCGGAGCTTCTTTCTTAAATAGTTTTACCGACGGCAGTAATACACCGAGTTTTGTTTTCTCATCACTCCTGAATTACAATATTAAAAATATTGGTGAAGCGGTATCTCATGAAGCCGGTCATAGCCTGAACCTGCAGCATCAGTCAACTTATGATGCGGGTGGGGTCAAAACTTCTGAATACAATTACGGTATTGGCAGCGGTGAAACAGGCTGGTCGCCTATCATGGGCTGTTCCTACTATCAGAACCTTAGCTTGTGGCACAAAGGTGCCAATGCCATTAGCGCTTCCACTATACAGGATGATGCAGCGATAATAGCGGCTGTTGTTGGATATAAAACAGATGACTATTCTAATACTACATCCAATGCTGTTTCATTGACTAATACTATCAGCGGAATGAGGAATAACAGTACTGATATTGATTTCTTTTCCGTGAATATCAGCACCACTAAGACTGTCCTGCTCACACCATTCAACGTGGGTGCCGGCAACCTGGGCGCCAATGAAGACCTTATTTTAAAAATTTATAATGCGCAGGGAAGCTTGCTTTCAACGATAGATAATCCCCTTACGCTGGATGCCTCAGCAATACTTGCTCCCGGAATTTATTATGTTTCTGTCAGTGCAATCGCTAATCCTTTCACTACTACTTATGGAATGTTAGGAAAATATACCATCAGCCTGAACTAAGGATTTTTTAATCAACCGCCTTCCTGTTTACGAATATATCATAAGCAGGAAGGCGGTTTCTTTTATGGCCAGTATGCAGGTAGAATGACTGAAGGGTGTTGCAGACATTACTCACAAAGGCGAGCCGACAGGTACTTCGTTAATATGAACCATATTTCTTTAGGGAATTGTATTCCTTTTTTTTTTCATGTCAATTAATATTTCTATTTTGTAGGTTATTCCCACCTTAAGAAAGCATATTGATCCTGCCTGTTGATTACTACCAAACTAAAACCACACCAACGTGTCAACCACCACCACGGCGGCAAGTCTTGCTGCGCCGGTCAATCAATCCGAACGTATTATTATTCTTGATTCATTAAGAGGCATTGCTATTCTCGGTATATTATTAATGAACATCCCCGGCTTTGCCTTACCAGACCCGGTTATTTATGACCCCTCTGTATTAAATGAGTGGGGGACTGTCAATTTTAAAACCTGGTATTTTATTGACTGGTTTATGGAAGGCAGTCAACGGGCTCTGTTCTCTATGCTATTCGGTGCCGGCATTATATTATTTGTCACGCGCCAGGAAAAAAAGGCAGCAGGTCTTTACCCGGCGGATTATTTTTTCCGTCGCCAGCTATGGCTGCTGGTGTTTGGCTTGTTCAATGCCTTTGTTCTTTTATGGTTTTGGGATATTTTATTTCATTACGCCTGTTTGGGTATGATCATGTTTGCGTTTCGCCGCTTATCTCCCAAAGCCCTAATAATAGGAGCTGTTCTTTCTCTTTTGCTTATGACAGCAAGAGAAAATGTAGATGCTTACCGCGAAAGAAAAAGTATTTATAAAGGAGAGCTGATAGCAAAAATGGATACTACAGTAACGAAATTAACCGATGATCAGAAAGCTAACCTGGGCGCCATGACGGAATTTAAAGAAAAAGCAAGTCCCGAAGGAAAGAAGAAAAAAATGGAAAAAAGCCTGAAAGCTGTCAGGGGCAACTATGGTGGCTTTTATGAGTATCAGAGTGAAAGAAGTTTCAGGGGGGAGGTTCAGTATCTCTATTATGGCGGATGGGATATTTTCGTATTCATGTTTTTGGGGATGGCCTTCTATAAAAATGGGGTGCTGCTGGGCCGGGCTTCCTCCAAACTGTACTGGGCAATGTTTATTGGCGGGCTTGGGATCGGGCTGACTCTTTCTTACTTCCGGATACAGCCATTGATTGATTATAAATTTAATTATTTCGACTATACTAAAAATACCTCCTTTGAATTTTATGAACTATCCCGTACGTTCCGGGCCCTTGGCATTTTTGGTCTGATAATGTTGTTGTATAAATCGGGTTGGTTCAAATGGTTCTTTGCATTGATGCGTCCCGTTGGACAAATGGCTTTTACCAATTACCTGATGCAGTCTTTATTTGTGGGCTTGTTCTTTTATGGCGTGGGTCTTGGTTATTATGGAAAACTACAACGTCATGAAATATATTATGTAGTGGCCGCTACGTGGACATTACAGATCATCTGGAGCCATATCTGGTTACGTTTTTTCCGGTTTGGTCCATTGGAGTGGGCATGGAGAAGCTTGACGTATTGGAAAAAACAACCGTTTAGAAAATAAAATTTGCAATAAATGCTATTTTCATAAACCGCTTATCCGGCATTGGATAGGCGGTTTGTTTTTGTTACACTGTATGCTTAACTTGTATACCCGGACAATCAATAATCTCCCCCCTGAATTCTTTTAATTCCCCCATTATTTCTTCAAATTAAAAACAAAT
>JAWXCO010000104.1:0-20450 GCA_034408705.1 Bacteroidota bacterium | reverse complement strand
TTACTGCGGTGAATTTCTTCATTTAATTTATTAGTTTCAAATACGGCAACAGCCCATGTAATCCGCCATTTCTTCCCAATCCACTTTTTTTTAACCGCAGAGAACATGAGCTCAGAGAGGCAGCGTAGAGAAGACGCTGCGAAAACTCATTTTCTCACTTTTACTGCGGTGAATTTCTTCATTTAATTTATTAGTTTCAAATACGGCAACAGCCCATGTAATCCGCCCTCTCTTCCAAATCCACTTTCTTTATATCCACCAAATGGCGACGTGGGATCAAACTTGTTGAACGTATTCGCCCATACCACACCGGCTCTCATCCGTCTGGTCATATTAAAGATCTTGGAACCTTTATCCGTCCACACGCCGGCACTCAATCCATAAGGTGAGTTATTGGCTTTCTCGATCACTTCATCATCCGTGCGGAAAGTAAGAATAGAAAGCACTGGTCCGAAAATCTCTTCCTGGGCAATGCGGTTGCTTTGCGCCACATTGCTGAAAATGGTAGGCCTGCACCAAAATCCTTTGGACGGCAGGGGGCAGTTGCTCTCATACATTTCAGCGCCTTCTTTTTTACCGATGGCAATATATTGCTGGATAATCTGTAATTGTTCCCTGGAGTTGATCGCACCGATATCGGTATTCTTATCCATTGGGTCGCCTACGATCAGGGATTGCATACGGTCCCGTAATTTGCGAATCACTTCTTTCGCTACCGATTCCTGCACATATAATCTTGAACCCGCACAGCATACATGGCCCTGGTTAAAAAAGATCGCATTCACAACACCTTCCACAGCCTGGTCAATGGGGGCATCTTCAAAAATGATATTGGCAGCTTTACCACCGAGTTCCAATGTTGCTTTCTTATTAGTACCGGCAATGGCCCGTTGAATGATCTTGCCTACATTGGTAGAACCGGTAAAGGCAATTTTATTTACATCAGCATGATTTACGATCGCAGCACCTGTTTCACCGGCACCAGTGATGATGTTCACTACCCCCGGCGGCAGGTCCGCTTCCTGAATGATCTCGGCCAGTTTTAATGTCGTTAAAGAAGTGGTTTCAGCAGGTTTCAATACTACGGTATTACCAGTTGCTAATGCCGGTGCAATTTTCCAGGCAGCCATCAGTAGGGGAAAATTCCACGGCGTAATTTGCCCGGCCACCCCTAAAGATTCTGTTGTACGATTCGGGAATGCATATTCCAGTTTATCGGCCCAGCCGGCATAATAGAATAAATGATTGGCTGCGGTTGGCACATCAAAGTCACGGCTTTCTTTTATCGGCTTACCACCATCCAATGTTTCAATCACTGCTAATTCCCTTGCTTTTTCCTGCATGATACGGGCAATGCGAAATATATATTTAGCCCTTTCTTTCGCCGGCATTTTCTTCCATACTTTCTCATAAGCATTCCGGGCGGCTTTTACAGCTTTATCCACATCAGCCACATTGGCTTCTGCTACTTCACTCAATTTTTCTTCTGTTGCGGGATTAATGGTGTCAAAATATTTTTTGCTCAGGGGTTTCTGCCATTCACCATTAATAAAAAGATCATATTGCTTATGGATCGTCGCCGCAGTTTTACTTTCAGGTGCGGGCGCATAGCTCCACGATGTATCAAAATTTAATTTGATCGTGTTGCTTTTTTTAACGGGCTTCTTTTTTGCGATTGCCATAATTTTATTTTTCTTGTCCGCCGCAGCCTTGGCCAAGGCGAATTATTTTACCAGCGACATTAACACAGCTGAACTTTGGTTGCGTCGCACTCTTCATCTTTCTGTTCTTTGGGCATCAACCCACCCCGGTTTTCTACAGCACTATATTTTCTTTAATTCGCCCCTCCAGGGAGGGGAGGTGTACTAAAACTTTTCTGCGTTTATCAGGCTCCTTACAAAACGCTGGAACAACTGCAATGTTTCTTACTTAGTTTGCTCATTTGGAGGAGCTGCTACATTCCAAAACTCTTTTAAGCAGCTATTACAAGTCGAAACAACTAAAAGAAGAAGCAAAAAATAAAACGCCAAACATCAACCATGTAAGAACTCCATTATCTCTATATCATTTCATGTTCAATAAACAACTTTCAAATAATCAAACGCTAAAGTCCCCCCTGGGGATTTAGCAAGCTAATCCACCGAAAAATAATTTGCACTCTGGTACAATCCCGTTTTCTCCTTCATCAGCTGCATCAGCACATCATTGGCGAGGCTGCTGGCACCAAACCGGAACCATTCATTATTCAGCCAGTCTTCACCCAATACTTCTTTCACCATCACTAAATAATGCAGGGCCAGTTTTGATTTGGAAATACCACCGGCGGGTTTCATTCCGACCATCTTGCCGGTATTATAGTAAAAATCACGGATCGCTTCTAGCATAACCAGCGTGACCGGCATCGTGGCGGCAGGTGCAATCTTGCCGGTCGAAGTTTTTATAAAATCTGCCCCCGCCAGCATCGCTATATCACTGGCCCGTCGTACTTTATCATATGTTCCCAACTCACCGGTCTCTAAAATCACTTTAAGCCGTGCTTCTCCACAGGCTTCTTTGATCGCCGCTATTTCATCAAATACAAAATTATACTCACCGGCATGGAATTTCCCCCGGCTGATTACCATATCCACTTCATCTGCTCCTTCACTTACCGCATATTTGGTATCTCTTATTTTAATCTCTTTTGGGGCCTGGCCGCTTGGGAAGGCAGTTGCTACCGAGGCCACTTTTATCCCTGAATCACCCAATGCTTTTTTGGCTACTTTGACCATCGATGGATACACGCAGATCGCTGCAACGGTAGGAATGCCCGCAAGCGCATCATGTGGATGCATGGCTTTATAACAAAGTTGTTTCACTTTCCCATCGGTATCCTTTCCCTCCAGTGTCGTAAGGTCAATCATATTCAACACCAGTTTCAGACCATTCTGCTTCGATTCTTTCTTGATGCTTCGTTTGGTAAAGCGGGAGGCCCTCTCTTCCACACCCACCTGGTCGATGCGGGGAGATAAGGCAAAATTGACCTTTCCGGAACTTTGTTCTATGGATTTGGCAAGCGCCATAAAGGATAAAATTGATGAAGCCAAAGGTAACCAAACTTTATTGGAATGGGTGGTTCGACAGGGGCACGGCTTATCTTTTACCGCTTATAATCAGCCTCCTTTTCTTTGCCTGAATTCCTTTAAATTCGGGACCCGGTAAGGTTAAGCTCTGTTCTTCGCAAGTATTATCCGGAAAACTCATCTAATTACTAAATTAAACTGCAATGAGAGAAACCTCCTTCATTTTCAGATCCGATAGCTATCTGATGGTTTTTGTATTCGTCTCTTTACTCGTAGCATCCATGGTTCAGGCACAGGTTACCTTCCCTGAAAACGGGGTGGCCGACCCCCGGCATGGGCATTTTGCCTTTACGAATGCTACGATTGTAAAAGATGCGACTACTACATTAACCAATGCTACCCTGGTTATTAAAGATGGAAAAATTACTGCCGCAGGTACCGGTATCAAAGTACCCGCTGGTGCGGTAGAAGTGGATTGTAAAGGCAAATACATCTATCCTTCCTTTATTGACATTTATGCTGATTATGGGGTTGCTCCCCCGTCTCAACGTGGTATCGGTGGAACAGCTACTACCGGGGGATTCAATTTTACGCAACAACCACAACTCGAATCGGCCACTAAGGGACCTTATGGCTGGAACCAGGCCATTAAAAGTGATGCCGATGCGTACAGGGTGTTTACAGTTGATGATACAAAAGCCAAGCCCTTGCGGGAAATTGGTTTCGGTACCGTCCTTTCTCATGTAAAAGATGGCATTGCCCGTGGCACCGGAACGGTGGTTACCCTGGCTAATGAAAAGGAAAACCTGGTCATGCTGAAAGAAAAGGCATCGGCCCATTATTCTTTTCAAAAAGGTACGTCTACCCAAAGCTATCCCAGCTCCATCATGGGTTGTATTGCTTTACTGCGTCAATCTTATCTCGATGCCCAATGGTATAAAAGCAAACCAGCATTGGAGGGGATCAACCTCAGCCTACAGGCATGGAATGATGTACAGGGCCTGCCCCAGATCTTTGATGCCAACGATAAATGGAATAACCTGAGAGCAGATAAAATTGGTGACGAATTTAGTGTACAGTATATTATTAAAGCTGGCCAGAATGAATACCAGCGGATCAAAGAAATGAAAGCCACCAATGCTACTTTTATTTTACCCCTGAACTTCCCACAGGCACAGGATGTGGAAGATCCAGGTGATGCACGCTTTGTTTCAGTCAACGATATGAAACACTGGGAACTTGCACCTACAAATGCGGCCGCCTTTGAAAAAGCAGGTATTCCCTTTTGTCTTACTACGGCCGATCTGCGGAGTGTGGCTACTTTCTGGGCCAGCCTTCGCAAAGCCATGGAATATGGATTGAGCGAAAGCAAAGCCATGGAAGCATTGACGAAAATACCCGCTACTATCCTCGGAGTATATGATAAAGTAGGAAGCCTTGATGTGGGTAAGCTGGCGAATTTTTTAATAACCAGCGGCCCCATTTTTAATGAAAAGACAACCATCTATCATAACTGGGTGCAGGGTATCAAATACAATGTAAAAGATGATTCAAATATCACAGGCACTTATGCGCTGACAGTAAAATCATTAACCGGAACTGAGAATTATACACTGGATGTAAAAAGTAGCAGTGCTCTTACCATGTTTGCCAAAGACACGATGAATACCAAGTTCAGTTATGATGGAAAGATGGTGAAGCTGAGCTATGCGCCGATGGCTCGTCGCCAACGGCCAACGATGCCCGCGGATACAACTCAAAGAAGACCGGATGGTGGATTTCCTGGTGCTGGTGCCCAAACACAGGCTTTACCAGCCAGTGCGATCCGTCTCAGTGGTGTGAACAGTGGAATGGAATGGAACGGAACCGGTGTTGATTCAGCCGGCAATGCATTGACCTGGACGGCTGTTTTTACCAAAGCAGCAGAAGTGAAAGCAGACAGCACAAAGAAAAAAGAAATGCCAGCGATTGGTAAAGTTGTTTATCCTTTTGAACCATTTGGCTGGGAAGAGGGCCAGGAGCCAAAACAGGAAACGATCCTTATTAAGAATGCAACTGTATGGACCAATGAGAAAGAAGGCATCTTACAGAATGCAGATGTTCTGATAAAAAACGGGAAAATTGCTGCGGTAGGAAAAAACCTTTCTGATGCTACTGCAAAAGTAATCGATGGAACAGGCAAGCATGTAACTGCAGGGGTGATTGATGAGCATTCACATATTGCTGCTGCCTCGATCAATGAAGGCGGGCAATCGGTAACATCTGAAGTTCGTATCGCCGACAATTTAAATCCTGATGATATCAATATTTACCGCCAGTTAAGCGGTGGCGTTACCACCTCGCATATTTTGCATGGTTCTGCCAATACAATTGGTGGACAAACACAGTTGATCAAGCTTCGCTGGGGAACCAATGCGGAAGACCTGAAATTTAAAAACTGGGATGGCCAGATCAAATTTGCATTAGGAGAAAATGTAAAACGCACATCCTCCTCTATCAGCAATTTTTCTAACAACAACCGTTACCCGGATACAAGAATGGGGGTGGAGCAGGTGTTGGTAGATGCCTTCACCCGGGCCAAAGATTATAAAAAAGCCTGGGCAGACTACAACAATACCATAGACAAAAAAGGATTGAATGCACCACGTCGTGACCTGAAATTGGATGCATTGGTGGAAGTGCTGGACAAGAAAAGATTTATTACCTGCCATTCCTATGTACAAAGCGAGATTAACAGTGCAATGGAAGTGGCGAACAGGATGGGCTATACCGTAAATACTTTTACGCATATCCTGGAAGGATATAAAGTAGCCGATAAAATGCTGAAGCATGGGTCTTTTGCTTCTACCTTCTCTGACTGGTGGGCATATAAAATGGAAGTGGAGGATGCCATTCCTTATAATGCTGCCATTATGCAAAAGGTAGGATTAACTGTAGCCATTAACAGCGATGATGCTGAAATGGCCCGTCGCCTGAACCAGGAAGCAGGCAAAATTGTAAAATATGGCGGTGTCACGGAAGAAGAAGCGTTGAAGATGGTAACACTTAACCCTGCTAAAATGCTCCACGTCGATGACAGGGTGGGAAGCCTGAAAGTGGGGAAAGACGGGGATATAGTCTTGTGGTCAGATCACCCGCTCAGTATTTATGCCAAATCATTGTATACGATCGTAGATGGTATCATATATTTTGACCGGGTAAAAGATGAGCAATTGCAGAAACAGGTAGATACTGAAAGAGCAAGACTGGTCAAGAAACTAAATGGAGAAAAAAGAAGCGGTACGCCCATGATACCCGCCATGCCTAGTTACCAGATCATGCATACCTGCAGCGATCATGGTCATAGCCATGGATTGCTGACGATCGATACAGACGATATTAATAATGATTAAACAAGCAGTAATGAAAAAAATATTTTTAGTTCTATCCATCTGTTTCGCTGCCGCAGCAAATGCCCAGGAAACAGTTCTGCCGGCCAAGCCGCAAAAAGGATTGTTATTTATAAAGAATGCCACGATACATGTAGGTAATGGTAAAGTGATCGAGAACGGAACGATCAAGATCAAAGATGGTAAGATCGAAGAAGTGGGTACCAATATCGTCATACCGGCGGATGAATTACAGGTAGTAGATGCAAAAGGAAAGCAGGTTTATCCCGGTCTTATCCTGCCCACCAGCAGCCTGGGTTTGGTAGAGATTAGCGCTGTCAGGGCTGATAGTGATGTCCGGGAGATCGGGGAGTTCAATCCCAATGTCCGAGCTATTGTTGCGTACAATACCGATTCAAAAGTGATCAATACACTTCGTTCCAATGGAGTGTTGCTGGCCAATGTGGTGCCGCAGGGAAGTTTCCTCGCCGGATCCTCGTCCGTAGTCCAACTGGATGCGTGGAATTGGGAAGATGCCGCTTACAAAACGGATGCAGGAATGCATTTATATATGCCTTCCATGCTGGCACAAGTTAGAGGTCGCTTTGGTGGTGGCGGTGGTGCTGCTGGTCCGCAGGCACCTGCTGCTGATCCGGTAAAGGAAGCATTAGAAAAGATTGAGGGTATCAAAGGTTTTTTCCGGATGGCAAAAGCCTATTTGGGAGAAACCACACATGATGAAACCAACCTGAAGTTTGAAGCAACCAAAGGGTTGTTCAATAAAACACAAAAACTATACGTGCATGCCAATACAGTGAAACAAATGCTGGTGGCGCTCGATTTTGTAAAAGAATTTAGTTTCGAGCTGGTGATCGTGGGTGGCAGCGACAGCTACCAAATCGCTGATCTCCTGAAGCAAAATAATGTATCTGTCGTTTTAGGACAACCACATAGCCTGCCAACACTGGAAGATGATGATGTGGACCAGCCATATAAAACAGCTGCCGCTTTACAAAAGGCCGGGGTGAATTTTGCGATCTCTGATGACGATCCGCAGACCCGGGGCCGCAACCTGGCTTTCAACGCCGGTACGGCTGCTACGTATGGACTGACCAAAGAAGAGGCACTGGCAGCAATCACTTTGAATGCAGCAAAGATCATGGGAGTGGCTGATAAAACAGGAAGCATTGAAGTGGGTAAAGATGCCAACATCATTATCAGCGAGGGAGATATTTTAGATATGAAAAGTAGCAACGTTACTGAAGCGTTTATACAGGGACGTAAAATTGACCTGAACGATAAACAAAAGCAATTGAACGACCGCTATAACCAGAAGTATAACCTGAAAAAAGGATTTTAAGACATAGCAAATAAATGTAGTTGTAAAAGCTGTTCCGGATGCGGAGCAGCTTTTTTTATACATGATGGTGTGGATTATTATCCAGGTCAATTTCTTCACCACAATGCGGGCATTTGGTATGACGGTGTTTCTTGATCTTCCTGAACTCTTCCATAAAACCGGCAGTGATGATACCTGCCGGTAAGGCAAAGAAGGCTACCCCGGTCAGCATGATCACTCCCGCCATGACTTTGCCAAGAGTAGTCAACGGGTACATATCACCGTAACCTGTGGTAGTAAGCGTTACCACGGCCCACCAGACGGTAGCTGGTATGCTGGTAAATTTTTCCTTATTAACAGGGTGTAAATGCTCGGTAAAATAAATGGCACTGGAGGCAAAAACAATCAGAAAAATAACCAGGACAAGGCTGAGCACTAATTCGTTTACCCTTGATTTAAATACATTGATAATAACCTGTGCGGATTTCATATAGGCGGTAAGACGGAACAGCCGGAAGAAACGTAATAAACGCAACATCCGCAGAGTTCGCAGGTCAAGACCAATAAAAATTCGGAGAAAGAAAGGAAGAATGGCCAACAGGTCGATGATAGCCCCCGGGGAGAGCATATATTTTAGCCGGCCTTTGAAACTGTGTTTATATTTTTCTTCATGATTGCAACTCCAGACCCTGAGCACATATTCTATCGTAAAAATGATAACAGATACAAGGTCGAAATAGTGAAAGAACCTTTGTTCATGTACTTCATCATGCATGGAGGGTACGGTTTCCAGCATCACGGCTATCACGTTCAGAATGATGAGTACAATGATGAAAACATTGATGACCTTATCCCAGTTTTTATCACCCACTATTTCCGGGTGGAGGAGGCCATGAACCTTTTTCTTAGTGGCATGATACATACTGGCAGGAAAGTTTGGTAGGCTTAAAGTTAGATAATAAAAAACCCTCCTGTTGTTGACAGGAAGGTTTTTTAAAAAATCGGAAAAATTAATTTATTGGCCAGTCAATTTCTTGGACAATTCCATTATTTCTGCTGCTTTAGCTGTCATATAATCAGCTAATTTTTTAGCATCTTCGGGGTTTGAAACTAATTTTTGAGTAGCGGCAGTTGCTTTCGTAGCTAGATCCTGTCCCATTGTACCCAGTTCAGCCATTTTGGTCATGTCTTTGCTTTCAGCAGCTTTTTTGTAAACAGCGATATAATCTTCATACGCTTTTACATAAGCAGTTACATCAGGATCGCTGAAAGTTGGAACACCTGTAGAGGTAGGAACAGTTGATGTAGGATCAGTTGTTGGAACAGTAGTTTCTTCTGGTTTTTTCTCTTCTTCTTTCTTTTTGTCTTTGCAGGATGTCATAACACCTACAAGCGCCAATACGGCAAAAAATTTTTTCATTTTTTTGGTTTTAGTTTTTTAATTAATGGAGAGCAAACCTAAAATTATTTTTGATATTATACTATCTTTTTTACCAAATGGTTACGCACAGTTAGCGAACGGTATAAAAAAAGCGGCAATTACGTAGTAATTACCGCTTTTTCCCTTCTGGTTAGCCGGGAGGAGACTTCGATAATTCGCTCAGAATTCGATTGATTACTAAGGAATTATACTTCACCACCCAGCATTCGCTAACAATTCTATTTCCTGACTACCCTAAAGATGTGATAGGGGTCAGTTAACTATATTTCTCATGGAACTCCCTTCGTTTCTCCCGGAATGACAATTAGTTTTCCTTTCCATGGCACTGCTTGTATTTCTTCCCGCTTCCACAGGGACAAGGGTCATTTCTTCCCACTTTAGGGCCCACTTTAATGGGTTCTTGCTTTACGTCCACCTCCCGTCCGCCGCCCGGTTCAAATTTATCCCGCTCATTGGCAGCATAATCCTGGCCGGCAGCATCAATCTCATCTTTATTGGCCCTCATTTTACTCATGTCAGTTTTTTGCTGGCGCCCTTCTTTGAGCGGTGCATTTTCCTGTTGAACAGGAATAGAACTGTGACTAAGGAAGGAAACAATATTCTTATTTACATCATTGTTCATGTTACTGAACTGGTTATAGGCTTCCATCTTGTAAATAACCAAAGGGTCTTTTTGTTCGAGGTAAGCCGTTTGTACACTCTGTTTCAGGTCATCCATGGCCCGCAGGTGTTCTTTCCAGGCATCATCGATCACCGCCAGGGTAATGGTCTTTTCCATGGCATTGCTTAACTCGGACCCCGCACTGCTAATGGTTTTATTAAGACTGGTTAGCACATTCAGCATTTTTCGCCCATCTGTCATCGGTACTACCACATTTTCAATATGGCTTCCTTGTGTTAGCCGGATATTTTTGAAAACGGGGATCACCTGCTTCTGCAACTCTCCTTTATGGGTATTGTATCTTTCAGTAGCTTCTGTATATAACTTGTCGATCAACCCGTTCACATCACCTTTCTTAAACTCCTCTTCTTCCGTTTTTGTATCAAGGCCAAAGTTGACGATACAGGCCATTTTAAATCCTTCAAAATCTTCCTGTTCCCGGAATGAATCGATCAGGCTTCCGGCCACCGCAGAGAAGGACGTGTCAATATCGAGGGCCAGTCGTTCTCCAAACAAGGCATGGTTTCTTTTTTCATAGACCGCATTCCGCTGCTTATTCATCACATCATCATATTCGAGCAATCTTTTACGGATACCAAAGTTGTTCTCTTCTACTTTCTTTTGGGCCCTTTGGATACTGTTACTGATCATGCTGTGCTGGATCACGTCTCCTTCTTTATAACCCAACCGGTCCATTAAGGATGCGATCTTCTCACTACCAAACATTCTCATCAGGTCATCTTCCAGCGACACATAGAACTGAGAAGAACCCGGATCTCCCTGGCGGCCGGCACGACCTCTCAACTGCCTGTCTACCCGGCGGCTTTCATGTCTTTCCGTACCAATGATTGCCAAACCGCCTGCTTCTTTTACACCCGGCCCGAGTTTGATATCCGTACCACGACCAGCCATATTGGTAGCAATGGTCACTGCACCGGGCAAACCGGCTTCGGCAACAACCTGAGCTTCTTTGGCGTGTTGTTTGGCATTCAAAACATTGTGTGGAATTTTTTTCTGTTGCAGCATACGACCCAGCAGTTCACTCACCTCTACTGAAGTAGTACCCACCAGGCAGGGGCGGCCTGCATTTCTCAATGCCTCGATCTCATCGATGACCGCTTTATATTTTTCTCTTTTTGTTTTATAGACTAAGTCCTGCTTGTCTTTCCTGATCATGGCAATGTTCGTAGGAACATTCACCACATCCAGTTTATAAATACTCCACAACTCGGCGGCTTCTGTTTCAGCAGTACCCGTCATACCACACAATTTGTGGTACATCCGGAAATAGTTCTGTAAGGTGATAGTAGCATAGGTCTGTGTAGCCGCTTCGATCTTTACATTTTCTTTTGCTTCCAGGGCCTGGTGTAAACCATCAGAATAACGACGGCCTTCCATGATACGCCCGGTTTGTTCATCCACGATCTTGATCGCCCCTTCAATGATTACATACTCCACGTCTTTATCAAACATGGTATAAGCTTTCAGCAATTGCTGTACGGTATGAATGCGGTCGGCTTTTTGTGCATATTCATTTAAGATAGATTCTTTCTCATGTAATTTATCGTCCACGGATAAGCTGCCTTTTTCCACTTCGGCGAGTTTAATCCCAATGTCCGGTAACACGAAGAATTCGGGGTCTTCGCCGGAACGGGTGATCATATTAAGACCTTTATCGGTCAGGTCAACTGAATTATTCTTTTCATCGATCTGGAAAAGCAGGTCTTCGTCTACAATATGCATATGCCGTTGCTGATCCTGCAAATAATAGTTCTCTGCCTTCTGCATTTTTACACGGATACCAGGTTCACTCAGGTATTTAATAACCGGTCCGTATTTAGGCAAACCCCGATGAGCTCTGAACAGGTACAAGCCTCCGCCTTTAGCATCATCATCGCCTTCGGCGATCCGTTTTTTTGCTTCGTTCAAACAAGTACGAACAATACGTTCCTGTTCCTGCACGAGCTGTTGTATTCTTGGTTTAAGAATATGAAATTGCTGGTCATCACCCTTGGGTACAGGACCGGAAATGATCAGGGGCGTCCGGGCATCATCGATCAACACCGAATCCACTTCATCGACCATCGCAAAGTGGTGTTTGCGTTGCACCATTTCTTCCGGCGTATGCACCATATTATCACGCAGGTAATCGAAACCAAATTCGTTATTGGTGCCATAGGTAATATCAGCGAGGTAAGCTTTTCTTCTTTCTTCGCTATTGGGCTGGTGTTTATCAATACAATCAACTGTGATACCGAGCCATTCGAAAATCGTTCCGTTCCATTCCTGGTCACGACGGGCCAGGTAATCATTCACGGTAACAATGTGAACACCTTCACCGGGCAACGCATTTAAATAAGCAGGAAGGGTAGAAACAAGCGTCTTTCCTTCACCGGTCGCCATTTCGGCAATTTTTCCTGAATGCAATACAGCACCACCGATCAACTGAACATTATAGTGGACCATGTTCCAGGTCACATGCCCGCCACCGGCTGTCCAGGTGTTTTTGAAAATACTTTTATCTCCTTCTATGGTGATATAATCTTTTTTTACACCCAGGTCCCGGTCAAGTGGGGTAGCGGTTGAAATGATCTCTGTGTTTTCTTTGAACCGGCGGGCTGTTTCTTTTACTACGGCAAAAGATTCCGGAAGAATTTCCAGCAAGACTTCTTCAATCTTTTTATCCCTTACTTTTTTTAATTTATCAACTTCCTGGTAGATATTGTCCTTACCCATCAGGTCATTGAACGAAAGTTCTTCGGCTGCTGTATTCTTTGCAGTAATATCAGCATCTATTTCAGCAAGATATTCTTTGATCCGCAGACGGAACTCCAGAGTTTTATTACGAAGCTGGTCATTGCTAAGGGACTGGTAAGAAGCAAAGAACTGATTGATCTTACCGACAAAGGGTTCAATCTTTTTTACATCTTTCTCTGATTTGCTGCCGCCAAAAATTTTTGAAATAAAACCAAGCATAAAATGAGTGTTAGTGGGTATTGCCCGATTAACAGAAAAGATGGATTTTCAGGATGTCAAAAAGGATGCTACAAGTTTTGTGAGCCATTTTGACAGCACAGGCCACCCTGTTCAATAAGGGATTGCAAATATAATGCAATAAGTATGAACGTAGTAGTGCTTGACTATTAAGCTTTTGAATTTAGATTTATGAGAAAATATATCCTCTTTTGCATTTCGCTTTTGTTTGTCTTTGACATATCCGCACAGGATTATGTTGTTAGTTGGAACAATGACACCAGCGCCTGTAAAATGCCGGAGAAACCCTGGAAAGATGGGCTTCGTCCCTCCGGGTTATATGACAATGGTCATGTACGAACGGTGGCGTTTTTTCCAACCGACTCGGTCCGCATTATTGAACCGGGCAAAGTGAAAGGGTATTTCCGCCATAAACATGGTAAACGGTATCTCTGTGATGGCTATTTCGAATCGCGAAAGATCAATGAGCAAAGCCTGTTGAATTTACATAGGAATAATAATGAAAGCAACAATCCCTGGGGGTTTATGCAGGCTATCGTAAAAGGAAAGTATGCTACGCTTTACCTGCTTTATGCAAAAACGTTCAGGTTTGAGCGACCAGTTTACCTGATCGCCCGACACGATTTTACGGATCCCTTGTATACAGAAGTGATGTGGACTAGAAAAGAAGCTTATACATTACTCGCTGATGCAAGTGTGAAAGAGAGTATGGAGCAATACCGGAAGAGCATGAAAAAGCAACGCATTCGCGGCATCGTTGAGCATTATAACAAACTGATGGATGAGCACTACAACAAAAACAACCCTACAAATTGATAGTAGTTCGCTTATTTTGCAGCCATGAAGGGAGATCAATTCAGGTGCATGGTGATGGCAATACTGCTGGTCCTGACTGGTTGTAAAAACGCAGATAAAAAAGGAGATCAGCCGGTAAGTCCGGATAATATTTATTTTGATTACCAGGTTACCGGTGCAGAAGGGGATGATAATCTTACGATCAAACTCCAATACCGGGAGGAGGATGAAGAGGGTGACGGTCTGGCGTTTGGTGAACCGGGAAAAGTAGAAGTAGATGGCCAAAGAATCCTTGCCGACAGTAGTAGGATGAGCGGATATTTTTATGAGCTGCAAAAACCGGGGGCAGATTTTGCGGGCCCCCACTTTATACTATTTACCAGTTCAACCGGTAAAGAATACCGGGAAGAGTTCAATTTTCAACCCATTACCCTGCTAACACCGATTGGAGATACTGTTCGCAGGGATGAGCTTGTACTGGAATTCGAAGGGCTGGGACCGGATGATCAAATACGACTTCTTTTAACGGATACTTCCTTTATTAACGACGGCATCAACCGCATGGAAAAAATACTGGATGGTCGCCTCGTCATCAGTCGGGAAGACCTGGAAACAATTGGTACAGGACCAGTACAATTGGAGTTGATTCGGGAGTATGAAAGGGGGGTCAAAAACAGAACGGATGCCGGCGGTCGCCTGCAGATCACTTATAGCTTGAAACGGGAATTTTTTTTGAAGGATTAGCCCACGGCAGCTACCTGCCAACCAGGGATTTACACATTTAAATAACAGGGGGCTTCCGGAACGGGTTTTATTTTTTCACCGGTATGGAATTTTAGGCTGTAGCCCGTACTTTTGCGGCCAATTCAAGAAGGCTATGGCAGGACAATTAAAAGAGGTTCGTAACCGTATCAAATCAGTACAAAGTACACAGCAGATCACGAAAGCTATGAAAATGGTGAGTGCTGCCAAACTTCGCCGGGCCCAGGATGCCATTATTCAAATGCGTCCATATGCACAAAAACTACAGGAATTGCTCAGCAATATCGTGAGCAATAGCGAAGGTGGTGATGCCGGAATGCCATTGGCCATTGAACGTCCCATTGAAAAAGTGTTGTTTATTGTGATCACCAGTGACCGGGGTTTGGCCGGTGCTTTCAATGCTAACACGATCAAACTCACCAAAGCAACCATTGCTGAAAAATATCACGAGCAATACAAAAAGGGAAATGTGGCGATCTGGAATATAGGAAAAAAAGGCTATGAGCATTTTGCCAAGAACAACTATAAAGCAGACGCTACCTATAAAGATATTTTTCTGAACCTGACCTATGCGAATGTGCAGGCAGCCTCCAAGGCAGCCAGAACAGCCTTTGAAGAAAAGCAGTTCGACGTGGTTGAACTGGTATATAGCCAGTTTAAAAATGCAGCTACCCAGAAATTTGAAGTAGAGCGTTTTTTGCCAATCCCCAAAGTGGTAAAAAAAGCAGGAGCAGCGAAAGCAGATTTTATCTATGATCCTTCGAAGGAATTGCTGATCGCCGAGCTTATGCCGAAGATCCTCAACACGCAATTATATAAGGCCGTGCTGGATTCCAATGCTTCTGAGCATGGGGCCCGGATGACCGCGATGGACAAAGCAAGCGAAAATGCCAACGAAATGTTACGGGCATTGAAGATATCTTATAACCGTGCCAGACAGGCGGCCATTACGACCGAATTGACAGAGATCGTAAGTGGTGCGGCCGCATTGCAGGGTTAAGATATTCCCCGGCTATACGGAGATTTACGTTTTTCATCATTTATTTGTTCAGTTGTTTTAACAGTAATATGTTGATAAGTCAGTTTTCAATGTACTATTGAGGATTGTACATTCGTTCGTTGTATTCAGGCTCTTAATCATTTTTTTAATCAATTTTAGATAACTGGAGAAATCTTCCGTAATCGTAAAAATAAAAGTTCCGCCAACTGGCGGATTGGGGTTTATGTATGGAAATAACTAATCTCATACCACATATTGAAGCGTTGATCTTTGCAAGCGATAAGCCATTAACTACGTTGGAGATAACAGAGCTGGTCAACAATGCCCTCGGCTTTATGGATGATAAAGTGAATCTTGACCAGGTGGAAGCTTCTCTGGAAGGGATCACTGAGAAATACAGTACGGAATTTTATCCTTTTGAAGTACGTCAAAGTGGCGGCGGCTGGCAATTTCTAACCAAGAAGGAATTTCATAAAACTGTAGCCCAGCTAAATGGTGAAAAATTCTTGAAACGTCTCTCTGCAGCGTCCCTGGAAACACTCTCTATCATTGCGTATAAACAACCCGTGACCAAGGGAGAGATCGAATCGATCCGGGGAGTAAGTTCTGATTACGCTGTGCAAAAGTTATTGGAAAAAGAACTGATCATCATCAGCGGAAGGAATGAAAAGGCCGTCGGCCAACCTCTGATCTATTCTACCTCTAAAAATTTCATGGATTATTTTGGTATCAACTCGGCAGATGAATTACCTAAGATCAAAGAAGTACTGGCAGAGCAATTAGTTGAGCCTACTATTATGAAAGATGTACTGGAGGCTGATGAAAATACAGATGCAACGGAGGAGCCAGAGGCACTGGCCGTAACAGACGGCGGTGAGTTGATCGTAAACCAACCAGCCGGCCAGGCAGGTACGGACCAGGGCGAAGAAAGCTAAACAGTAAATCATTTTTATACTTGCTATGTCATTCCGCTCCGGGTTCCTGTTTTAAGTATATTCGCAACTATGCCGGAAAAATTATCTCATCAACAATTAGTACAGGCGGCCAATGAATTTGGAACACCCTTGTATGTGTATCATGCGGAAAAAATAAAAGAACAATACCAGAAACTGACCACCGCATTTTCCATTTTGGATACCAGCTTTTTTTATGCCAGTAAGGCATTGACCAATATTAATATCCTCCGCTATATTAAAGAGATCGGTTGTAATATTGATTCCAGCTCCATCAATGAAGTAAAACTCGCCCTGCATGCAGGTTTTGAACCGGCAAAAATTTTGTACACGTCCAATGGGATAGCTTTTGGCGAAATAGAAGAAGCCGTTGAAGCCGGTGTGCATATCAATATCGACAGTCTTTCTAATTTAGAAAAGTTCGGTAATAAATATGGACATAGCTACCCGGTGGGTATTCGCATCCGGCCCAATATCATGGCCGGTGGCAACCTGAAAATTTCCACCGGACATGATGGCAGCAAATTTGGCATTCCTGTTAGCCAGGCAGACAAGATCATAGAACTGGTAAAAGAAACAGGGCTATTTATCCGCACCTTGCATATTCATACCGGTAGTGATATAAAAGATGCGGATGTATTTGTCAACGGGATGGAAGTGTTGTTTGAACTAATTCCTCTTTTCCCGGAACTGGAAGTCATTGACCTGGGTGGTGGTTTTAAAGTTCCTTATCAAACGGGGGAGAAAGAAACAGATATTGATCTTTTAGCGAAAAAAATTAAAGAGACATTTGATAATCATGCCATCGCCGGGAGCTCCGGAAAGAATGGGAACAGTAAAAAGTTCCAGCTATGGTTTGAACCAGGGAAATTTTTAGTTAGCGAATGTGGTTACCTGCTCGCCGAAGTAACTGTGCTGAAAGATACCGGGTCCATCGTATTTGCAGCGGTTAATAGCGGTCTCAATCACCTGATACGTCCAATGATGTATGATGCCTATCATCATATTGAAAATATTTCCAATCCTGCAGGCGAACGTAAAGTATATACCGTTACCGGTAATATCTGCGAAACGGATACGTTTGCAGCCAACCGGCCACTGAATGAAATACGGGAAGGAGATATTCTTGCCTTTTATAATGCGGGTGCCTATGGTTTTGAAATGGCATCGAATTACAATGCCCGCTTCAAGCCCGCCGAAGTACTTGTAAAGGATGAGCAACTACAATTAATCCGCAAAAGAGACCGTATGGAAGACCTGCTGAAAAACCAGGTGGAATAATACTATTCTAATTTTGCAAAACAGGTTTCACTGTAATTATAGTTGATGTTTTGGAAGTAACCGGTAATGATCCGAAAGACGCTTCGGTAGTACCGCTTGATTCCGTATTGATCGTTTTTTCCCGCAGGATGCCGCTACTACGGTCCAGCATAATTTTTCCAGTCGATTTATTTTTCATGGTGGTAACAGTTTCGCTGCCCATCATTTCTGCTTTGGTTACCGTTACTGAATTTTCGGCGAAGTCAATAAGAATCGTAGAATCGTTTATATCAGTGATTGTATAACCGGTTTCCACTTTTCCACCCCCCGCATCATACGAAGTAGTCCAGGAATCACCCTTACCACCCTCTCCGTCCGGCATTACTTTGAAAAAACTGGGGCCACCTTTTTTTGGAGGTTGTACCAGGTCCAGTACTTCTTTCAGCATACTCGTAATAATGGCCATCCTGCTATCAGTTTCTGAGAGCATCACTTTTTCAGGCATAGCCATCAGCACGGTCCCGGTAGGGTTAATGATAATATCATATTTTTTCTCCAGCATATCCTTGATCGGCTTGCCAAATTGTCCGTTCATATCCTTCTCGACGTTGGAATCAAAACTTCTTTTCTGTCCCATGCCGTCAAAGGCAAACGTAATATGCTGCACTTTGTGGTTCAGGGTTGTATTGTCCTCTGTTGAATTGGTTACTTTGTAGGAATGATCACCGGTAGCATCCACATTAAAATCAATGGCCTGGCCCATGGCTTGCTGGGAGATCGTGGTTTTTACTTTCATGCTCACTTCCAATGTTTGGCCCTGTTCAAACTTTAATTTGCCATTTACTTTTTGTGATACAGCAGCAAGAGAAAATACTAGCAGGGAAAAGAAAAGGGTGGTATTTTTTTTCATAAAAAGAGTTCAAAACAGTTGATGATCTGGCTACTCAAAGAGCCGGGTTACTACAATAAACAAAATTGACGATTCTTTCTCATAATCGTTGCAGAAAGGGGAAAAATAAATGTTATTGTAATACGGTAATGCGGCGTTAAATTCAGCTGATCTTCCTACTTTTAATAACGGTTTACCCTAAATACTTTTATTATGCCAATTAGAATGACTGATGACCCGGTAGATCCCAATCAGCAAAACGATGATGGTGGTGGGGGTGGGGGTCGAAGACCTAACCTGCCTGGTGGTGGCGGTGGTTTGATGTCTTTACTTCCTATGTTAATGGGTTTGTTTAAGGGAAAGGGAATCTTCCTGCTCCTTATATTGGGAGCAGGTGTTTTTTTTCTGTTTCGTAGTGGTAACTGTAATGTAGCAGATGTAGTAAAAAGATTCTCCAGCAGTGGTTATAGTTTTGATAAGAATGAGTTTAATAAGGCCTCGGTGTATGAAGGATTGGAAGATGATGCCAGTAAAAATCCTTTGCCCGAAGCCGTATCACTATTAAAGTATGCACCGAACAGAAGTAACCAGGGGCAACAAGGTAGTTGTGTAGCCTGGAGTTGTGCCTATGCATCACAAACCATTTTAACAGCGGCTGCCACCGGGGCCGACCCTAACCAGATCGTATTCAGTCCATCTTATTTATATAACCAGATACGCCTGGAAGGTTGCCAGGGTTCTTATTTGCAAAGAGCCATGGAAGCCATGCAAAAAAACGGCGGCGTGCCTTTAAGCCAGTATCCGTACAATGACCAGGATTGTGAAAAAGAACCCAGCTCTTCCGACGTGCAGGCAGGGCGCCAAAATGTAATTCACGGGTTTACCAGGATTACCAATGGCGACAACATCAACGAAATAAGTGTAAGAGGTATTAAAGAACACCTCGCAAAAAATGCACCCGTTGCCATTGGCATGATGGTAGGACAAAGTTTTATGCAGGATATGATGGGCCAGGAATTGTGGAGACCGCAGGGCGCTGATGAATCACAAATGGGAATGGGCGGTCATGCCATGAGTGTAATCGGTTATGACGATTCAAAATTTGGCGGTGCTTTCCAGATCATGAATAGCTGGGGACCTGAATGGGGAAAGAACGGAGTGGCCTGGATTCGTTACGGCGATTTTAAAACCTATGTACGGGAAGCGTATGGGATCGATCCCTTACCTAAGAGAAGCAAAGTTGCCAACATTCCCCTTGAATGTAAGATCGGGTTGGTCAATAATGAGGGAGGCCAGCGTATTCCCCTGCGGGTGGGAGCGGGAAATATGTTCCAGACAGTTTCACCTATTAAGATCGGTACGCGGTTTAAAATGTCCATTGAGAATGCTACGGAATGTTATATCTATATTTTTGGGCGGGATACCAATAATACCAGTTTTGTTTTATTCCCTTACCTGAAGCAGGGCGAAACCGTATCCAAACATTCTCCCTATTGTGGTATTACGGGGTACCGCTTATTTCCCAAAGCACAATCTTTTGAAGCAGATAATATCGGCAACAGTGACCAGATTGCGATAGTAGTCAGTAAGGATGAACTGGATTATACAGCCCTGAACCAGGCGATAACCAATAGCAGTCGTCCCGATTACACCGGCAAAGTGAACCAGGCTTTGCAAAGTATATTAATTGGTTCTGCAAGATTTACCAATACCAATGACGGAACTATTTATTTTAAAGTAGATGCCAACAGCAATAAAGCGGTAGCTTGTGTGGTGGCGATTGATAAACAATAGTGCCTGCCGGTAGTGTCTGACATCTCGAAGAGTGTCTGACACTTTAATAAATAGTGCCTGCCGATAGTATCTGACATCTCGAAGAGTGTCTGACACTTTAATAAATAGTGCTTGCCGATAGTATCTGACATC
>JAWXCO010000103.1:0-12173 GCA_034408705.1 Bacteroidota bacterium | reverse complement strand
TATCCGGAATATCCAGGCCATATTTTTTAAGCAGTTCGGTGGGTTTTCCGCTTTCGCCAAACGTATCTTTTGTTCCCACATATTCAATAGGTATCGGAAAATTCTTCGCTGCTACTTGCGCAATCGCATCACCGAGACCGCCGATAATATTATGCTCTTCTGCGGTTACAGCACATTTAGTTTTGCGGATGGATTGGATCACTGCTTCTTCATCAAGTGGTTTGATCGTATGGATATTTATTACCTCTACACTGATCCCCTTTTCCTGTAAAATGGCACCGGCCTGGATCGCATTCCATACTAAATGTCCGCAGGCAAAAATGCTTATATCCGTGCCTTCAGAAAAAAACTGGGCCTTTCCTATTTCAAAAGGTTTGTCAGCGGTAAAGATGGGCCAAACAGGTCTGCCAAAACGGAGATAGACAGGTCCTGCATAGTCTGCTATCGCTTCAGTGGCGGCTTTTGTTTGTGCATAATCGCAAGGAACAATGACGGTCATTCCCGGTAGCATTTTCATCAAACCGATATCTTCCAGTATCTGGTGGGTAGCACCGTCCTCACCCAGTGTAAGACCGGCATGCGAGGCACATATTTTTACATTCTTGCCGCTGTATGCGACGGATTGCCGGATCTGGTCATATACCCTTCCGGTAGAAAAATTGGCAAACGTAGTTGTATAAGGGATCTTGCCTCCAATAGTAAGGCCAGCACCGATACCGATCATATTGGCTTCTGCAATACCCACCTGTATAAACCGCTCCGGAAATTCTTTTATAAACTGGTTCAGTTTTAATGAACCGGCGAGGTCAGCTGTAAGCGCCACCACATTGGAGTTCTTTCTTGCTGCTTCCACGATGCCATCTCCAAAACCGCTTCGGGTATCTTTATTGCCGGTTGATTGAATGTCCTTGAGTAACATGATTAAAATTTAGGTTGGGCAAATGTAAGACGAAGTCAGTAAAACCAGTCAGAAAGACCGGAAGACAACAAGTCGTTTTTTACTATTGAAGATAATCTGGTTAGTATAGGAAAACGGACTCTTGCAGCGTATAACCGATAGTCTTCCTGACTAATTAAGTTCACCGGGCTGGCTGGTAAAGACTGTCTCATCCGCTTTCAGGCGTAGTTCCCATTTCCAGGCGGTAGAGAGCATGTCTTCCAGGGTGAATTGAGGATCCCAGCCCAATAATTTTTTTGCCATGTCATTATTGGCATATACGGCCACTACATCGCCAGGTCGGCGGGGTCCGAGTTCATAGTTCAGCTTTACTCCACTTACTTTTTCAAATGCATGAATTGCTTCCAGTACCGACACCCCATTGCCACTTCCGAGATTAAAGACCTCGCAAAGCCCGGTATTTTTTTCTTCTTCCAGGTATTTTAATGATAATGTATGGGCATTGGCCAGGTCGCAGATATGAACATAATCCCTGATACAGGAACCATCTCTTGTAGGGTAATCAGTACCATGGACGATTAATTTGGGAATACGGCCAATCGCTGTTTGTGTGATACCCGGCACCAGATTTTCTGGTTTGCCTATTGGCATTTCACCAATAGCGATGGAAGGGTGGGCACCAACAGGATTAAAATAGCGTAACAGGATGCTTTTTGTACCTGAATTCTTTGCAAATTCGTTGACAATTTGCTCTCCCATCTGCTTGGTATAAGCGTAGGGTGATTCCGCTGTTTTGGGAACCGTTTTTTCGGTGACCGGGATCTCGTCCGGGTTGCCGTACACCGAACAGGAAGAAGAGAACACAAAATGTGGTGTTTGAAATTCCTGTACGCATTTCAGCAGGTTAATCAGCGAACTGAGATTATTTTCAAAATATAGCAGCGGCTTTTTCACCGATTCACCTACCGACTTGTACGCCGCAAAATGGATGATACCACTGATGTCCGTATTTTCCTGGAATATGGCGAAAGTGTCATCGAAATTGCAGAGATCAACTTTATAATTCTTTACTTTCTTACCGGTTATCTGCTCGATACCTTTTAGCACATTATCATTGGAGCGGGAGTTATTATCCACGGAAATAACTTCGTAGCCATGTTCAATGAGGTCAACGATCGTGTGAGATCCGATGTAGCCGCAGCCACCTGTTACTAGTATTTTGTTCATAAAAAAATCCAGACAAAAGTCAGGATTTTTATTTTAATAAACTATAGTTATGAATTAAAACTGGCTGGCAATAAAATATATTCCTGCTGCCAGCAGTCCGCTTATTGGAATGGTAAGTACCCAGGCCCAAACAAGGCTGATTGTAATACCCCATCTTACAGCGGAAAGTCGTTTGGTGGCGCCTACACCCATAATGGCACCGGTTATAGTATGAGTCGTACTAACGGGAATCTTCAGGGCTTCCGTTACAAATAACGTAACCGCACCAGCTGTTTCTGCTGCCACACCTTCAAAGGGTGTAACTTTTGTTATTTTTGTTCCCATTGTCTTTACAATTTTCCAGCCACCACTCATGGTGCCTAACCCGATGGCAGCATAACAGGCAATAGGCACCCAGTCGGGCATGTGGGCAAAATCAGGAATAACCTGACCTGCTATTAAAGCAGCTGAAATAATACCCATTACTTTTTGTGCATCATTACCACCATGTCCGATACTAAAAGCGGCCGAGGAAATTAATTGCAATTTTTTAAACCAATGGTTGGCCCTGTGTGTATTCATGTTACTCAGGAAGAGTGCAAAAATTGCCATGGTCAGCAGAATGAAAGCCAATAATATCCATTTAAAATTCTTTGAATAGAAAATAACCTGCGTAATGTAGTTATCGTAGTTTGTTTTTTTAGCAAGAATTTCCTTGTCGAACTCGAGGCTATTATTAAGAAAAATAATGACAAAAATAATCACCAGAATCGAAAATATTTTTGACGTCCATCCTTTTTTAAAAGAACTTAAAAACCACAAGGACATAATAAATGCCATTAGCATTCCGACAAGGGGTGCTAAAAAGATGAAGGCAGCAGTTTTAAGTATTATTGGTGAATTAACAGCGCTAAACCCGCCTGCCGCTATTGCCGCACCGGCAAACCCGCCTATCAATGTGTGTGAGGAAGAGGAGGGAATGCCAAGCCACCATGTCAATAAATTCCACATAATGGCAGCAATGAGGCCAGAGAATATCACCACCATCATATTGCCCTGTACCAAATCCGGTTTCACTGTTTTAGCTACCGTATCAGCCACCCCATGATCTTTAAAAATAAAAAACGCAACAGAGTTAAATAATGCTGCCCATAACACGGCCTGGAAAGGAGTAAGGACTTTTGTGGAAACAATAGTGGCTATAGAATTGGCTGCATCATGAAAGCCATTGATGTAATCAAAAATAAGTGCAAGGGCTATAATGGTAATAAGAAAAGGCGTCATAAAATAATTTGAAGATTTGAAGATTAATTAATTTGAAGATTAATTTTCAAATTGGGGTATTGTCAAATTTTCAAATTGTTTAAGCATATTTAATAATGATAGACTCTATCACATTACTTGCATCTTCACATTTATCGGTCACGATTTCCATTACCTGGTAGATCTCTCTCTTCTTGATCACTTCCTTGGCATCATCTTCAGTAGCAAACAATTTTTCAATGCTGAAGTCAAACACATCATCGGCCTGGTTCTCAATACTATTGATTTTTACCAACGCTTCGGTGATATTGCGCATGTTTTTCATATCCCGCAGTTCGACCACGGCGATCTTTACCTGGGCAGCACCCTGTTCGATGAGTTCGGCAAATTTTTGCATGCCGGTATCGTTGGGGTTCACCCGGTAGAAATTTATTTTCTTACCGGCTGCATATATATAATCAGCAATATCATCCAGCGAACTGGCGAGGTAGTGAATATCTTCCCGGTCGAAGGGGGTAATGAAGTTGCGACCCAATTCGGTAAACAGGTTATGGGTCAGTTCATCATTAGCATGTTCCAGGTCTTCTAACTGGGAAATCAGGGCAGCCCGTTTATCAAAATCCGGTTCGGCAACCACATCTTTCAGTACGGAGCCCATTTTTTCTACGTTGTTTGCTACTTTTTCAAACAGTTCATAAAAGATACGGTTCTTCGGCATGAAGATTTTCAGGAAAGATTGTAGTGCCATTGGTTTTAGTTTTATGCCCCTTATTTAAACGGAACAGTTACGAAATTACCGGGTGGATCGGTGAAGCTATCGAAGAGTGGTCGAATTAATAATTATTTAATATATAAATAAAATTAAGGTAACAATTAAATAACAAAGCCTTTATATTGCAAGAATTTTAAGCACTTACCATGATTTGGGCAAAAACATTACCCACAAAGGCCGTTTTTACTTGTTTTCTCCTCTTTTTGTGGGTAATAGTTCCGGCTCAGTACAATCCGAATAATGGCTTTCTGGATGCCCATTTTGGTAAACCCATTACTTTTTCATCCAGGGATAGCAGTTTTACCTTGGGTATAGGCGGCCGGATACAAAGTATGGCTGAATCCCGTTATGACCTGCAAACAGAAAAAGGAACGATTGACTTTTATATCCGCCGCCTCCGGCTGAACTTTTCTGGTAATGCTATCAGCCAAAAATTTACCTATAGGATACAGCTCTGTTTTTCCCAAAGGGATGTAGCATCTGATAATTCTCTTGTACCCAATAACTTTTTTCTACGGGATGCGATGCTGTATTATTCGCCCAATAAGCATTGGCGGTTTGGTTTTGGCCAAACAAAACTACCCGGCAACCGGCAACGGCAAACTTCTTCCGGCAACCTTCAGTTTGCAGACCGGTCCAATACTAATGCTTTGTTTACCCTTGACCGTGATAAAGGATTCTGGATCGTTAACACGATCCGGTCAAAAAAGAAGCTGATTGTCAGTAATACCCTGGCCATTACCAGCGGCGAAGGAAGGATCAATTCGGATAAGACGGCCGGACTATGTTATTCAGCACGTTCCGAAATCTTACCTCTCGGGGAATTTAAAAATAACGGAGACTATGTTGAATCAGATCTCTTTTTCGAAGAGAAACTGAAACTGTCTGTAGGCTTTTCTTATAGCTTCAATAATAAAACCAGCCGGGTAGCTGGTCAATTGGGGGAGAGTCTTTATAATAACCAGTTGGCAGATATTCATTATTACGGTACTGATATCGTGATGAAAAAGAAAGGGTGGTCATTTACTGGTGAATTATACCGGCGTACCTCTAAAAATGGTATCAGCATTAATCCTTCTACTTCAAAAGTCAATTTTGTATATAGTGGAACAGGCCTTCTCTTGCAAAGCGGGTACCTTTTTACCAAGAAAGATGAATTTGCCGTTCGCTATGGCCGTACATCTCCGGACAAAAAAGTAACCAATTATACTTCTCAACTTAATGAATACATGCTGGCCTATTCTCACTACTTCTTCCGCCACAATTTGAAATTGCAAACAGACGCAGCCTACTTTAAAGGGCCCGCTCAAAAAGCCCTGCAGTGGAGATTTACAGGGATCGTTACTTTTTAAAAGTGGTAGCTGGACTTCTTCAGACTGCTTAACATTGTGATAATAATGGGGTGATAATTGCTTAACATGTCGGTAACATACCGTTAATCTCCTAAGGCCACCTTTGCCGGAAATAACTAAGTATGTATTTCAGGCTGCGAATGTTGATAACGGTGTTGTTGTTCTCTGCTGTTTCGGTTACACTGGCACAGGCTCCTTCCATCAAGCTGACCGGTAAGGTAATGAATGCAAAAAATGAGCCGTTAGCGGGTGCCACCATCGTTATAGAAGTTGCGGGAAAGCAAGTGTTTGCTGACATAGAAGGAAAATTTTATATTTCACTTGAAGCCGGGAAAAAATATACACTCACTATCTCCAATGCAGGGTATGATACAAAATCGGTTTCTGAAGTGGATGTTACGGCCAATCAGGAAAACTACCTGGAGATCGTATTGCTTGATAAAGCAAGTCTGGAAGGGGTGGTACTTAAAACTACTTCAAGAAAACAGGAAAACACAACGGCCCTGCTTTCTTTTCAGCGGAGCAATACAGCTATGTCCAGTGGACTGGCCGCTGACTTTATCCGTCGTACACCCGACAGAAACACCGGTGAAGTATTAAAAAGAGTAAGTGGTGCCAGTATCCAGGATGGAAAATTTGTGATCGTTCGTGGTTTGAGTGACCGTTACAATTCAGCTATTATTAATAATGCACAATTACCCAGTACAGAGCCGGATAAAAAAGCGTTTTCTTTTGATGTGATACCATCTTCACTGGTTGACAATATTATTATCAATAAAACAGCTACACCAGAACTGCCCGGGGAATTTGCCGGTGGCCTGATCCAGATCAATACCAAAGACGTTCCTACCAGGGATTTGTTGACCGTTAGTATTGGCCTCGGATTTAATACACAATCCGTATTCAAAGATTTTAGCAGTAATGAAAGAAACGGAAACGACTGGCTGGGTTTTGATGATAAAACAAGAAGCCTGCCTGAAGGATTTCCCAAAACACAACAGGCATACCGCAGTGGCACAACACAACAGAAACTGGAATGGAGCAGACTCCTGAACACTGATGTATATAAAGAAGTAAATAATACTGCGTTGCCTACACAAACTTATAGCATTACCTGGGGTAAGAGCAACAAATTCAAAAATGGAGGGGTGCTTGGTACGATCCTTTCCGTTCAGTACCGTAACAGCATGCTCAAGTATGATGTGCAAAGAAAATTGCATGAGCAAACTGGCGAGGAAGTAGTAGACTTAACAGATAACCAGAATAAGTATAGTGTAAATGTGGGGGCATTGGCCAATATTTCTTATGTAAAAGGAAAACACAAGATTTCTTTCAAGAACCTTTTTAATCAACTGCTGGAAGATAATTATTATACAAGAAGCGGATTTAATAACGACCGTATCCAGGATATTAATTTCCGTTCATCCGTACTCAACCAGCGTTCACTCTACAGCGGACAACTGGAAGGGGATCATCAGTTGACCAGTGGTGGTATCAAACTGCGCTGGAATGGCAACTTTGCGTATAATGCCAAAACTCAACCGGATCTCCGTACTATTTCATATAACAGACCGAAAGGGACCAGCAATCCTTTTGAGTACAATGATGACGATAGCCGCCGTTTCTTCAGCGATCTTGAAGATTTTAGCTATGGCGCCAATGGTAGCCTGACCTTTCCTTTTACACTGAATAAGAACAAACAGACTTTTAAAACGGGCGGTTCTACGCTGATTCGTATACGTGATTTCCGTAGCCGGATATTCCAGTACCAGCCGTCTTCTCCTACACAATTTGATGCAACGAAAACCTTTCTTCCTTTTGACCAGATCTTTGCCCAATCCAATATTGCAAACAATGGATTTCTGCTCAATGATTTTACCAATAACCAGGATAAATATTTTGGTGTATCGGTATTGAATGGTATGTACGGCATGTTCGATAATAAATTCGGTGAAAAAATTAGACTCGTATGGGGAGTTCGGGTAGAAAACTTCCAGCAGTTTTTGACAACCAAAGATGTGACCTCTAAAAGAGTGGTCGTGAATACAGAGAAATGGGATGTTTTGCCCTCTTTTAACCTGACAGTATCTCCCAATACAAAAAATAGCATCCGTGTAGCCGCCAGCCGCACGGTGGCAAGACCTGAGTTCAGGGAAATTGCTCCATTCTCCTTTTATGATTATGAAGCCAACTATGGTGTAAATGGTAACACCGATCTGAAAAGAACATCTATCCTGAACGGTGATATCCGGTACGAGTTTTATCCCAAGGGCGGAGAAGCGATAACCCTGGGTGTCTTCTATAAATATTTTGATGACCCGATCGAATTACGCCTTGACCCTTCCAGTGTACTCGACAGAAGAAATTATGGCTACAGCAATGTAGACAATGCGTATACGTTGGGGGGTGAGCTCGAAGTAAGAAAGAATCTGGATTTTATCAGCAAAACGCTGGATAATTTCAGTTTGTTTGCCAATGTAACGTATAGCTATTCAAAAGTTACTTTACTGGGTACTACAGCAGGCGGTGCGGCTACTTCTGTTAACCGCCCCTTACAGGGACAGTCACCTTATCTCGCTAATCTGGGATTGCAATACAACAGTAAACAGGGTGGCTGGAGCGGATCCGCTTTATACAACCGGGTGGGTCAGCGACTCTCATTGGTAGGTAACCAGGATTTTGCTGACATCTATGAAAGACCCCGTAACCAGGTGGATCTTCAACTGGCGAAGAAAGTAATGAAAAACAGGGGCGAAGTGAAACTTACCTGGGCGGACTTGCTGAATAATGCTTTCTATTTCTACGAAAATACAGATAGTAAGAAAGCATTCAGCAGTGGAACAGACCGCTTATTTACTGCGTATAAACCAGGCTCTACGATCACCCTTGGCTTTACTTATGATTTTGCGATCGGAAAAAAATAATTACCCGAACAAACTATAATTTTTAAAAAAACAACAAAAAATAAAAAAATGAAAAAGGTCCTTTTTGGCGCACTGGTACTCGTCACTATTTTCAGTGCTACCTCCTGTGTAAAGGTGAATTTTGAAGACGGGGGCACAACAGTAAACCCTGTTGATCCTACCAGCAATATTATTTCCGGGGTTATCTCAACCAGTAAGTTCTATGCCAAAGGCAAATGGATACTGAAGGGATATGTGTATGTTACCGATGGGGCCACGATTACTTTTGAGGCCGGTTGTGTGATCCAGAGTGATATAACAGAAAAAGGAGCCCTGATCATTGAAAGAGGCGCCAAGCTGATTGCTTCGGGTACGGCTGCAATGCCGATTGTATTTACCAGCGGGAAGGCTATTGGTGCAAGGACTCCGGGTGACTGGGGTGGCATCATCCTGCTGGGTAAAGCGCCCACGAATCGTCCCCTGGATCCAGCTCCAACTATTGAGGGTGGTGTAGGCCGCCAGTATGGTGGTACTGATCCATTGGATGAAAGCGGTATCCTCCGGTTTGTGCGTATAGAATATGCAGGTATTGCTGCTGAACCAGGTTCAGAAATCAATGGGTTGACCTGTGGTGGTGTAGGTTCCGGTACGATCCTGGAGAATATCCAGGTATCTTTTGGTAATGATGATGCCTATGAATTTTTTGGTGGCACCGTTAATGCAAAGAACATTGTGGCATTTGCAACAGCAGATGATGATTTTGATTTTGACTTTGGTTATACAGGTAAAATACAGTTTGGTGTTTCCTGCCGCAAGCCTGATTTTGTAGATGCTGGCGATGCGGGTAACGGTATTGAGTGTGATAATGATGCAGCCAGTTCATTAGCTACTCCCCGTACAAAACCTCAGTTAAGTAATTTCACTATAATTGGGCCAAATGATGCTGTAGGAACAGCCGCCAACCATAATTTCTCTAACCGTTGGAGAAGGGCAACGCAGTTTATTCTGAGAAACTCAATCCTGATGGGTCATCCGGATGCAGGATTTTCAACAGAATCAGATGCTACCTTGAATGATTATTATGTAAATAATATTTCTGAATTTAAGAATAACCTGGTGCATGCTACTATACTTCCGTATAAAACTGCTAATGCTGCGATAGCCACTATCGCACTAATTCAGACTAAAGCTGAAGCTGAAGGTTGTATAACATATGCAACATCTGCTGCCATTCAGTTAACCAGCCCATTTTATTCAACGTCTCCTAACTTTTTACCTGCAGTAGGTTCGCCTGCATTATCAGGTACCAGTTTCTCGGGTATGAATGCTTTCTTTACCAGTACTTCTTATCGCGGTGCTTTTGGTACTACTAATTGGACTAACGGTTGGACTAATTGGGATCCGCAGAATGCAGCTTATTAATGTAAACTGATGTTACTATATTTAAACGTCCTGATTTTTTCAGGACGTTTTTTAATATAGTAAATCGGCAAATTTTTTATATGAAACTCGTTAGTTTAATTGTTTTTTGCACAGCATTATTTTTTGGTGGGTGTAAACAAAAGACTGTCAGGATAAATATGCTGCCTGCATTAGCAAGCAGCGACAGTGCGGTAGTAATGTATTATCATTCTCCCGGAGACCCGCGGTTTTTCAATATGGTAAAACTCAGGAACAAAAATCCTCTTACTACTGTTACTGATGATGTGAATAAAAGAATAATATCAGCTAAAGACACTTGTACAACCCAGGGGAAAATTTATTTCTATGGCAAAGCCGGTGCGGTAGAAACGGTTTATTTTTCCAGGAATACGGACTGTTTAACACTTTCTTTTATTAAAACCGGGGAGAAATATTTTACCCAAATGAGTGAGCAAACTAAAGGATTGTTAGATAGCCTGGAAAAAAATGTAACCATATTACCAGGCCGCCCGGAGTAATGCTATTGATGCGGTGTATATGCGTAAACCACTTCGTAAGTTTCTTTGCGCAGGGTAGGTAGAAGTTGTCCAACAGCAAGATCTTTTCTTTGCGGGGTGGGTTCGCACACGGAATACTTCAGGCCATTATAAAGGATGGGTGTACCAACCGGTTTGGCAAACTTTACAGCAATCGTTACATGTTCAGGATAGGCCATTACAATAATCGGCAGATTATAAATTTCTTTCACTAAATAAAAAAATAAAGCCGCCCGGTCTTCACAATCACTTTGCTCAAATAGCAGGGTTTGCTCAGGGCTTAATCTTTTTTCCTTGCCAAATTGCCGGCTATCCGTTTCAAATAAAAAGGCATACCGGGTAAACCGCATCAGGTAGTCCACCCCATTTTTGGTATTCATCCCTTTTATATTCTTTTTAAGCAAAGGAATTAATGAACTATACGTTTCGTTACTCAGGGGGATATTAAAATATGATTCATAATCCACTACGGGGTAGTTGGCAAAAATGGTCTTTATCTGCGGGTTCAGTTTTACTTTAAAATGATAATTATTCTCTTTGTAGGTAAACTGCAGATCTTTGTCCTCGTAATCTGCCAGTTTGAAATCAGGCAAATGGGTCACTTTATAAGAAAATCCTTTTTTCCCATTTTCTATGGGAAAGAGCACCTCGGTAAATTTTTCTATTGAAAAATCAATATTACCGCCATAGTCATGGTAATTCAGGCAAACATATTGTTTATCGTCTTTCAGGTAAAACGGGATATTGTAAATGTTCTCATCCGACTGCACATAAAACAGGAGTTTCTCCCCGTTGGTTTTCAGGGTGGCATCATAACCGGACCGGGTCAGTAAAAACCATTTATACAGGGTGTAGCGGTAATAATTATCTGCTTTGGGGCTTATTTGCTGGGCTGTTTTCCGGATCAGCTGATAATAGAGCCAGTCGTCCAGGTGGTATTGCTTTTTATAATCGAGTAAAGTCCGGACCATGGTCCCCGCATTACCCGATGAAAGGGCTGTTTCAAAAGTTTGAATTGATTGCGCTGTCAGCTGTCCATTATAACTGATAAGGCAGGATTGGTCCACGGTAAGCTCCACCGGGCCGCCGTAAAAATCAAAGGAAATCCGGGTATAGCTGTCCTGGCCAATGGAATTTTTAGGCAAAAAGCTCATAACAAGCAACAGTGACAATATGGAACACCTGGTTTTCATAATTGAGGAGCAGTCTAAAGCTACAAAAACTTAACAATAAAGTAATATTAACTTTTTGTTGGGTTAATATTTATCCTTATTTGGCCGTTTTTTCACCACTTTTTATTAATCCTAAGTTAACCTTGCTCTAACGGGGGCATAACAAAGCCGGGTCATCTTTACACCAGTTCTTATAATCATCGTCCCGCAATCGCATCTATCATCGTTAGTAATTACCGTCAGGTGCAGATTTTCTTATGCAGTTACCACCCGGGCAGGACAGGCCACGGGTGGTTTTTTTATTTTACACAACAGGATGTCCAAATCTTACACCCTATGTAATAGTATTTCAAACAATAAGGCATTTCATCCCGCTGGCAAATGCAGTTTACGAAACGTTACGTTTTTAATTAAATTTTTACGTAAGCAGTCGCAGTTTTCTAGACACTCCTGATTAAACCGGGGTGTTATTTTAAAAGGAGACGAATGAATTATTGCTGTTTAATATAGGTAAAGAAGGCTCTATAATAGGAAGCTAAGCAGCCCCGAAGGAGTGTCATCATTTCTTTGGCTTGATAGTTTAAATCGAAAGAGAAAAGATATTCAAGGCATTGATTGATGCTGTTTTTGTAATTTACCCGGACCGTTT
>JAWXCO010000102.1:0-8331 GCA_034408705.1 Bacteroidota bacterium | reverse complement strand
TTCCATAGCTTTGCTAAACTGTTCTTTTTCATTAAGATAGGTATTATCCAGCTCAATGGCGTCTTTCGCTTTTCTCAAAGGGCTAATTTCCCGGTGACTGTCAATATAGTCCCGCATTTCCAGGTTATTCAGCACTTCTTCTATTGTTACGTTCGGGTTTTTCTCATACAACTCCCTGAACCGGCGCTGTACCCGGATGGCATTATCTGCCGTCATAAATATTTTCAACTCCGCTTTTGGAAAAACGACGGTGCCAATATCCCGGCCATCCATTACAATTCCTTTTTTCTGCCCCAATTGCTGCTGCCGGGTCACGGCAAATTCCCGCACCTCTTTAATGGCCGCTACATCACTTACCCTTTCTGCAATGAGCAGGTCACGGATCAGGTATTCGACATTCTCGCCGTTCAGGTAGATTTCGCTATTATTACTATTCGGATTAAAAATAAACTCCAGGCTTACACTATTCAATGCTTCTATGACTTCCTTTTTTTCGGCCAGGTCAATATTATTGCGAAGAAAGTAAAGGGTGATAGCACGGTACATAGCGCCGCTGTCGACGTATAGATAGCCTAATTCTTTTGCCAGTTGTTTGGCAAGGGTGCTTTTACCGCAACTGGACCAGCCATCTATGGTTATGATTATTTTTTTTGGCATCGTTAAAAAGCAAAAGTAGAAATAAGCTGACTTAAAAGACAAAGAAAAAAATGCCGGGAAATATTGATTTCAGCATCATGATTTTCTTACCGCCATACCGACTTACCGGCAATATAAATTTCCGATGCTGCTTCAGATAAATTTCCAGTAGAAATTTGCTGGTTGATTTTAGTAGTTTGCTTCGGCCTTCTCATAAAATGTCTGGTTTAATCGTTGGCTCCGGGGCCTCGCAGGGACGAGACTCCGAAGGGGAAAGGATTCGCCAAGCCTCCGGAGTTTCGTGCTTGCGAGGGTTGCAAAAAACAATCACTTTCCTTAATAAGTGTTGAAGCAACCCGAAGCAAACTAAGTAATAGCAAACTTATAAAAGTATTCTGCCCATTTCCATAGCAGGTAACTAAGATCGGAATTGTATGGAAGACCCGGCGGGTCGGAATGTCAGAAGCAGGAAATCAAAAAATCGGGTATTGAGCTCCGTAGGAGCGACATGTTCTGGATATCGTTCCGATCGGGTTCCGTGAACTGCCTTTAATCCATATTTTCTACAACTATTTCCCCCCGTCGTGTCGGGCTAAAAAAAATAACGCCGTAAGCTTCCCCTTTTTTCATTTTATAAAAAAAAACACCGGGACATGCCCGGTGTGGTATTTCATTTATAAGGAAGTCTGTTTATGCTTTCGATTTTTCTTCAGCCCTTGATTTAAAGGTGAAAGCTAATTTGGTATTTTCCGCATCAACATCAGCAATTAACACATCTCCGGCCTTAACATTCAAATTCAATATTTCTTCGGCCAGTGGATCTTCCAGGTATTTCTGAATAGCTCTGTGGAGGGGCCTTGCACCAAACTGTACATCATACCCCTTCTCACCCAAAAAGGCCTTGGCAGCTTCTGTCAGTTCAAGACTAAAGCCAAGACTTGTCAATCTCTTCATCACTCCTTTCATCAGGATATCAATGATGTTAAAGATATTTTCTTTGCTGAGTGAATTGAAAACGATCACATCATCAATACGGTTCAGGAACTCGGGAGAGAAGGTTTTCTTCAAGGCCCTTTCAATCACCGATTTATTGGCTTCTTCCTCATTATCTATTCTTGACGTAGTATTAAACCCAACACCGGCTCCGAAATCTTTCAACTGGCGGGCACCAATATTGGAGGTCATGATAATGGTGGTATTCTTAAAATCAATTTTTCTTCCCAGTCCATCGGTCAGCTGCCCATCATCCAGCACCTGCAATAAGATATTGTAGATATCCGGGTGTGCTTTTTCAATTTCATCCAGGAGGATAACACTGTAGGGTTTGCGGCGTACTTTTTCTGTTAGCTGTCCGCCTTCTTCATAACCCACATAACCGGGAGGGGCACCGATCAAACGGCTGATGGTAAACTTCTCCATGTATTCGCTCATATCGATACGGATAAGCGAATCTTCTGAATCGAACATGTAGCGGGCTAGTGCCCTCGCCAATTCCGTTTTACCCACGCCGGTAGGACCGAGAAAAATAAATGTACCGATTGGTTTCTTGGGATCTTTTAATCCCACCCTGTTCCGCTGAATAGCTTTTACCACTTTACTGATTGCTTCATCCTGTCCCACTACCATGGCTTTCATATCATCCGCCATTTTGCGCAGCTTCTCCGTTTCTGCCTGAACCATTTTCTTTACCGGTATGCCCGTCATCATGCTCACTACTTCAGCAATATCTTCCTCTCCGATCGGGAAGCGTTTGTGTTTGCTTTCTTCTTCCCACACATTTTTAGCTTTCTCCAGGTCTTCCTGCAATCTTTTTTCTGTGTCACGTAATGAAGCCGCCTCTTCAAATTTCTGGCTTTTCACTACTTTATTCTTTTCGTTCTTTACATCTTCGATCTTCTTTTCCAGGTCAATGATATTCTCCGGCACATTGATATTTTTCAAATGCACCCGGGCCCCTACTTCATCCAGTACATCAATAGCTTTGTCGGGCAGTAAACGATCAGTGACATAACGGTCGCTGAGCTTTACACAAGCATCAATTGCTGCCTGGTCATAATTCACATTATGATAGTCTTCATATTTCGATTTGATATTGTTCAATATCTGGATGGTATCTTCCACGCTTGGTGGCTCTATCAATACTTTCTGGAAACGACGGTCTAATGCACCATCTTTTTCAATGTACATCCTGTATTCATCGAGGGTTGATGCACCAATACATTGAAGTTCCCCTCTTGCCAATGCGGGTTTAAAGATATTGCTGGCATCCAATGAACCGCTGGCACCACCGGCACCAACAATAGTGTGCAGCTCATCGATGAAGAGGATCACATCCCTGTTCTTTTCCAGCTCATTCATGATGGCTTTCATACGTTCTTCAAACTGTCCGCGGTATTTTGTACCTGCTACCAGGGCAGCAAGATCGAGGGAGATCACTCTTTTGTCGAATAAGACACGGGAAACTTTCCGCTGCACAATGCGCAGGGCCAATCCTTCCACGATAGCGGTTTTACCCACACCCGGTTCACCAATAAGGATCGGGTTATTCTTTTTACGACGGGAAAGGATCTGGGAAACTCTTTCAATTTCTGACTCCCGTCCAACAATAGGGTCTAGTGCGCCCATTTCAGCCATCTTGGTAATATCACGGCCAAAATTATCGAGCACCGGTGTTTTACTTTTAGCAGTTCCTTGCTGCTTGGCTCCTCCTTTGGATTGAGAATATTTCTTCTCTTCATCAAAATCATCATCATTCTCATCCTGGAATTCGGCGCGGGGATCGTTTGATTTTACGATGCCCAGCTCTTGTCTGAATAAATCGTAGTCCACGTCAAACTGATTTAATATTTGTGTTGCAATATTTTCTTTATTCTTTAATATAGAAAGCATCAGGTGTTCGGTTTCCACCGTTGCACTCTTCAGCGCTTTGGCTTCCAATACCGTTACCCGGATCACTTTCTCCGCCTGCTTGGTCAGAGGCAGGCTATTTATATTGGCAATATTTTTGCCAGTTTTATCCTTCACTGCCAATTCAATTTCCTTTCGGAGCTCATAAAGGTCAACATTAAAGCTTTTGAGGATACGGACCGCTGTATTATCCCCCTCCCTGATCAGACCGAGCAAGAGGTGCTCTGTACCGATAAAGTCATTACCCAGCCGGAGTGCTTCCTCCCTGCTGAACGAGATAATCTCCTTGACTTGTGCTGAAAAATTATTATCCATTTTTAGATAATTAGTTGTTATACAATATTAACGAATAAATTTGGTTCTTGTTCTGCCGTACTTATAAACGGAATGTTGATAATTTAAGTTGTTTAGAGTTTGCCAATTTATAATTTTTCGGGTTTACCCTCCACAGCTATTGCGATGGCGGGTTCGCTGTTTCAACCACCCGATCTTATCGGGTCAAACTACCATCTATGCAGGTCAAAACGGATACCAAAGAGAAATTTCATGCCATCACTGTTCTGGCTCCTACCCTTTCTGCTACTATGACAGATGAATTGGGTGATTGTTTGTTGCCCTTTCTGCAAAATGACGTTAAAAACCTGGTGCTGATCCTCAAAGACATTGAAAGTATAGACGTAGTGGCCGGGGAAAAACTGGTTTATATCCAACAGAAATTTTACGAAAACAACGCCTCGTTTGTTATTTGCGGGTTGCAAAAGCCGGTGGAAGATTTCCTGGATGAAAACGAATTGCTCGAAATGATGAATGTAACCCCTACAGAAAGCGAAGCCTGGGATATCGTGCAGATGGAGGAGATCGAGCGGGAGTTTTTGGATGAAGAATAATGAGCAGGAATCGTTAGTTCGTGGTTCGTAATAATAGTAACTCCTGCGGATTTTTCCTGCCTGTCAATCCATTCTTCCGATCATGTATAGCGTTTAAATTTTAATTCGGAATAGTTCTTGAAATGTGCAGCTAAATAGTCTTAATTTGAGTCTAGAGGATATCACTAACACCAAAATCACTATTCCAGGATGTTCGCTGTTACTATTCTCGGCAATAATTCGGCCGTACCGGCATTTGACCGCCACCCGACCAGCCAGGTGGTGACACTGGATGGTACCAACTATCTCGTGGATTGTGGCGAAGGCACCCAGATACAATTGATCAATTACAAGATCCGGCGGAGTAAAATATCGCATATTTTCATTTCGCATCTGCATGGCGACCATTACTTTGGTCTGATCGGCCTGATCAATTCCTTCAGCCTGTTGAGTCATCAGCAGGAAATGCATGTATATGGCCCCTCTCCTTTAAAAGAGATCATTGACCTGCAACTTAAAGTGGCGGACACTACGATGTGTTATCCCTTACATATCCATCATATTTCAGAAAATGCCACCCTTATTGACAATGAAAAATTGACGGTAAAGTGTTTTCGTACCAATCACCGGATCGAGTGTTATGGTTTTTCTTTTGAAGAAAAAAAACAACCCCGGAATCTTAACCCGGTAAAAGCAAAAGAGCATGCCATTCCGGCTGCTTTTTACGACCGGCTAAAAAATGGGGAAGATTATACCCGGAAGGACGGGACTATTATCAAAAATGAGTTGGTGACCGGGCCCGCAGTACCCGGAAAAAAATATGCTTTCTGTGCCGATACCAAATATGATGAATCCCTGATTCCCCATATTCAGGGAGCCGATATGATCTATCATGAGACCACCTATCTTGACAACCTGCGGGAAAGGGCGGAATTGCGTTTTCATTCCACCACTAAACAGGCGGCAGCGCTTGCCAAAAAAGCAGGGGTAAAAAAATTACTGATCGGTCATTTCAGCAGCAAGTATGATACGCTGGAAGAATTTGAAGCAGAAGCAAGAGAGGTTTTTGAAAATACCGAGCTTGCATTGGAAGGAGTTTGTTATGAGGTGTAAAATGCCTCCCCGCACTAAGGAGAAGATTATTGGTTTCCACAAATTTTAAAGTGGCCTTTGCCTGACGAGGTCTTAGTCTCATCCAAATTTGAAGTGACTTAGGATTTTCAGCGTCTAAAGCCCCTCGCTGCTGAGGCGTTTCGGGAGGTTTAATACCATTTATACATTAAAAAGACCCTGCCGCCCTAAGTAGTTTACCATGATTAAATCGAAAGGAAGCGTGCCTTATAGGTATTTTATTAAAGTCAACGTGGTATCAGCTATATTCTCTTTCTCTCTTTTATTTCTCCGGGCGACAAAAAATACGCCTCTCACAGAGAAAAGGAGCTAAAAGAATACTACAAATCATATCATCCCTTTAGCTACTAAAAAACGCTGTCGCCCTGCTTTTCCAGATTATTTCGGGGAGCTGCCAGAGGGTGTAATTTAAAAGTCTACGCCGTATAACCAGTCGTAAAACAACGGGAATTCTTTTCTCCAGGTCGATTCATTATGCTTTCCTTCATCCCGTATTAAGATGGTCATATTGGCCTTTGACACTGCATGCATTTTCTCAAACGCTTTGAGAAGATCCGGAACCATGCTCTCGCTTTCCTGTTTACCTGCATAGAAGTAAATCTTCCCTTTTATCTTTTCTCCCTTTTTAGTAATATCATCAAAGATTCCCGGGGCCACCCAGAATGCCGGTGAGAAAACACCTGCCCCGCCGAAGATCTTCGGGTACTTCAATATCGCATACATCGAGATAAGTCCGCCCATGGAACTACCAGCGATAAATGTATTTTCCTTTTTCTTCAGTGTCCGGTATTGTTTATCAATGTATGGCTTCAATGTCTTAGCAAGGAAATCAACATATTGTTTCCCCTCTCCTTTACCAAATCGGTCCATATCGTAAGGAGAATACTCATTCATCCTTTTAGGGCCACCGTGATCGATGGCAACGACGATACAATTGCTGCGGGCTGTATCCATGAATTCATCCACCCCCCATTCGCCGGAAAAAGAACTGGAGTCTTCGAAAACATTCTGTCCATCGTGCAAATACAATACGGGATATCGTTTGTTACTTGTAGCATATTCAGGTGGAAGATAGATCCATATCCGCCTGGTAGTAGATAGCTCCCTGAGCATGAATTTATCGTTCATGATCTGCACATTCTTACTGGCCGTACTTTTTTTAGGTTGTGCAGGGAATCGATCGGCCCAGTTTTCAATGACCAGTTCATAAGCTGTATTGGTGGGTACAACCAGTATCCGGTTATCTATCCCCGCACCGTTTTTCTTTGTTTCCACTTTATCCCAAGCACCGCGGGTTATTTTATATTCGTATTTGCCCGGAGCTAATTGGAGTTCTACAAAATAAATTTTCTTATCGTCATCTCTTTTGAACCTGTATTGTTCATCGGTTGGATTCCAGTTGTTGAAAGAGCCGGCTACATAGAATTTTTCAGCTGTAGAAGAAAGCGGTAGTGATTGTAGTTCTAAGCGGACGGTATTTTGTGATAACAATGAAAGGCTAATCAACAGGGCGGTAATCAGAGAAATTGATTTGAGCATAAATGAGATTAAAGTAAATGATGTGAAAACAGTTTCAATAAGCAGCAGTTTACTATGCCAAAACTCAAGCCACCTTTTAATTGAATGCTTATTATTTTCATATCCGGCTGGTTAAGGAAGTTATAAATAGAGAAATCATGTAACTATTCATGCCTTGCGAAGCAGATCAGCATAAATCGTTGCCTTATTGAAAGGGAAATTCATCATTTTTAGAGAATATCTGCCTTGCCGAAAAGATATAATCAATATACTACAAGGGATCTGTTTATAATTGATCAGTCTTTCATCAACGCCTTAATTTTTTGGTGATGCCCCTCACTCACTTTCCAAACCGGCAAGCGGAATGTATTTTGACATAATCCCATTTCGCTTAAATAAGCTTTTACACCACTGGGGCTTCCCTCGGTAAACATAGAAGCGATGATATCGGTGTATTTATAATGCAGCGGCTTGGCTTCTTCAAATTTTCCCTGGAGGCTCAGCCGAACCATATTGGAATAGTCCAGCGGGTAGGCATTGGCCACAACCGAGATAAGGCCTTCGGCGCCGCAGGCGATCATGGGCAGGGTGATCGGGTCATCGCCACTGATGACCATGAAATTGGCTGGTTTATTTTTGATGATATAATTGACCTGGTCAAAATTGCCGCAGGCTTCTTTGGTTGCAAAAATATTTTTGCACTCCTTTGCGATCCGAACGGTTGTTTCACCCGAAACGTTTTGTCCAGTCCGGCCGGGAACATTATACATGATGATGGGCAATGGGGCAACAGCATCCAACGCTTTATAATGCTGGAAGATTCCTTCCTGGTTAGGTTTATTATAAGCAGGGCTTGCGGTAAGAATAGCAGCATAGCCTGTCAGATCAAAACTTGCATAGCCGGCCAGTACTTCCTGCGTATCGCTGCCACCAATCCCCGCTACCAATGGCAAACGGCCCGCTACTTCTTTAGCCACAAAGGAAAATACTTCCTGCTTTTCTGTACCATGGATAGTAGCGTTTTCACCTGTAGTGCCCAGCACTACCAAATATTCCACCTTTCCCTTTATCCAAAACTCAATTAGTTTACTAAAACTGGCCCAGTCAATTTTTCCCTGCCCGACTTCTTCATTCAGACGGGCATCTGCCTGAAAAGGGGTTACAATGGCGATTCCAGTTCCTGTGAATTTTTCCCGAAGTGACATGCTATAAATTAGTGATTAATAATTAATAATTAATAATTGTTGCAAGTTCCTCTTGCTGATTAATGGAC
>JAWXCO010000101.1:0-27530 GCA_034408705.1 Bacteroidota bacterium | reverse complement strand
ATAATAAAAAGGTTGGTGATCCATAAAAAAGAAAATAGTTTTTTATAGGTAGCCGGTTTTTTTAGCCAGAAAAGGAATGCAACAAGAAAAATGACTTGTAACCCGCAACTCAAAACGATCGCATCCCAGGTACTGATGCTATCAAAAATGTTTTTTGCCGTAGTTCTTAACGTTGAAAGACGGAAACCGGATAATTGACCCACTATACCCGATTGGGTCAGGGCAATAATAAATGCTACCATCAGTAGTGCGGTTGTTGCCCATGTAATTTTTTTTAATTTATTTGTATCAACAGCTGTTAGTTGGCCGCTCAATACTTTTTTCAGGCCGGGTGCGGCAAGTAAAAGGATGGCCAGGATAAAAAATAATCTCGTTTGTGACGGATGCCGGAAAGTGTTCATGAGCGGCATGGTCTCGTAACAAATTTTTCGTATTGGTGTGGCATTGCCCAGGCTGAACAGCAAAGCAAAAAGAGCCAAACAGATTAATAATATATTTCTCCGGGTTAGTGGAGGAGGGAAAGCTGCCAATATAATCAGGGCAAATAAGCCGATATAAACATTCCGGCAGGTTACATCCGTGGAAGTGACTATATCATTGGCCTTAATAGAAGAAGGGAAGAGAAAAGAGAGCAGGTGCTTCCATTCAAAAGAATTTATTATAGCATCAGTATAGCTGGTGCCATTGCCCCGCTGGTAGTAGGGTAGCAGATCAATAAAAGAGACAATAGCAGGCAGGGCAAGCCCGGTAAAAACCAAAACGATCAATAAGTGTTGTATTGTAAATCGCTTCCAGGAGCTATTTTTTAAAGCGCTTTTCCGGACACGACGAAGGACCGTAAGCAGAAAGAGTATCAGCAACAGGTAACCCATAAGGATCATAAATGAAGGATAGCCTGCAGTAAATAAAAAGTAAAGGGCAATGCCGGTTTTGACCGCATTACTGAGAGCAGCCGTACGAAGCGTTTGTAAATAATAATGAAGTACAAATGGTATGAAAGCTGCCGCAGCCAGCCAGTTGATCAGTTGACCACTTAGCATAAACCCACTGAGCATATAGCTTGCAGCAATCAGCAGGGCCGTATGCGAATGATCTGCCAGACGATTGGTTAATTTATACATACCCACCCCACCTAAAAAAATATACAACAGGTTCTCATAGTGGAAGAGGGTAATATCGTACCGTCCAATCAATGAAAAGATCCAGACAACGGGGTTCCACGCACCACTTTGCATATCTCCCTGGACAGGATAACCCAGATAGATATAGGGGTTCCAAAAGGGCCATTCTCCCTGGCGCAATGTTTCGCTTATCTGGAACCGGTAGGGTAAGAAATAATGTATCGCATCGTTCTTTACACTGAATACGCCGAAGCTGATAGGCCAGTAAGCCAGCAGGGCAATCACCAGCAGCAACAAGTAATTTTTATAGTCAACCTTATGGTGCTGTAGCAAAGGGAGAGGCTTCATGTAGTTATTGGCCTTTTAACCAGTTACAAAATAGATAAAAAATCAGCAATCCCCTTAATAGTTTTAATCCTCTTTTCCCAAAAGGATGAACATTTGTGATGTTTTGGCAAATGGCCGACGGCAAAAATCGATCACAGCAAACAGGGCGCTGACAGGTGCAAATAACCAATGAAAGATCAGCGGCTTTTGAGCAGATAAATGGACGATCTTTTTTCGGTGCAATGATGCAATAATGCTGAAAGCCCAGAAAGGAGCTCCCTGTGTATACTGCAGTTTTTTTATTTCCAGGGATGTTAAATCCAGGAGAAGCCGGAAACTTTTTTCCGAAAAAATGATCCAGTGACGCGGGCAATGCAAACCACCCCAGTAAGATTTTTTATACAACCTGGCATCCCAACTGTCCGTATTAGGAGTTTTGATCACAATTATTCCGCCTGGTGCCAGTAATGATTGGGCTTTTTGTAATACCGCTAAGGGATCCGCTACATGCTCGATCAGGTTCAATAGCAGGATCAGGTCAAATTTCTTATCGGTAACAAATGCTTCTATCGTTCCCCGGAAATAGGTGTGCCCCTTTTTTTCTGCAATAGCTTTTGCCTTTTCATCGATATCAACTACCTGGGTAAAGTTGATCCGTTTATCGGCTGTTTGTAAAAGATCCAATATCCACCCGGTACCGCCACCTATGTCCAATACACTGATCTCCTGCGCTTGCACCTGCTTCAATATTTTAATAAAAAATTTTTTATCGAGCCATTCTTTAAATCTTATAACAATATTTTTGGAGCCCGTGGCAAAAGAATAGTAATTGGGTGGGTAAATTTGTTGTAGCTGATTGACCGGAACAGGATATATAAAGATCGCCCCGCAATCCGGGCAGTCATAATAAGTGAATGATTCTGGCACAGAAAAATACTCGTAGTCTTTCGCTACACTCCAAATGCGGGTATTTTGTTGTTTGCAAACAGGACAATATCCGGGTAGTGAACTCATGGAGCAGCAAGTAGTTTTTTTACAATAGCGGTATACGTCGTTTTGGATGCATGGATGATCGGGGATGTTTTTTTACTATCCAACAGGAATTGCTCGATATCCTTCAACCTGGTATAGGAAATCTGAGGGTCCCAGTGATGGATCAGGTGACGGGTGAAGCCGGCAGAACCAAAACTGCTGCTGAGAATCGTATGCACAAAGAGACGGCTTATTTTTCCATGCGGTTGCTGGTAAAAATTAGTAGCATGATTAGCTAGTTCATCTCTGTGCTCCAATACCTGGCGGATGGTTGCAAAAAAAGGAAAGAAGATACCAAACCCTGCTACCCAGCTAACTGCAAAGAGCCAATAACCGGTTACTACAGCGATTGTAAGAATGGCCATATGAACAAGGATGCCGGCCAGAAGCATGTTCCTGCTTTCTTTCATTTGCTCTTTTGTAAGTATCTGGTTCGTTCTTTTGCATAACATAGTTCGCAGTAAATGGATACCAGTAAGGGTTTCCAGCAAGAACAATTTAGTAAGCGGGTGGAAATAAGATGTTTCCGCATCCTGCGGTGTCCCGATATGCAAGTGATGTTGCCAGTGAATCTTCCGGTAAGATTTGATCGATAATCCAAAAAGCAGGCAAAGAAAGATACCGGCCATCCGGTCATTTATTTTTTTATCAGGGTGAATATTAAAATGACCTGCTTCATGAATGAACAGCGCAAGATAAGCAGCGGTATAGCCAATAAACAGGCTGCTGAGAAGAATAATGATCCACCAAAAAGATTTAAAATGGTATTCCAGATAGATAGTCAGCCCTGCCATTACTACCAGGAAGAAATAACCTTTAGCAATATCCAATGCTACCGTTGAATAGCGGGGTAGCAGGTTGCTCCTGAATACCGAGTAAGGGGTGCCACTGTTATCTGTGACTTCATCAAAACTAATTTCTTCAAGATTATTTTGCATGGTAGGGATACAAAATTATGTATAAGCTGCTGAAAAGAAAACCCAGACTTTAACGTTGCTTTTTCCAGGTGGCGATGATGCTTTTGCCAAAACTGTTAAACACTAAACGATCTGTAAGTGTTGATAGGGGTACCATCCAGCGATCCCAGAATAGTACCTGTTGCAGAGAGGGATATTTCTTTCGCAGCAACCATTTGTTCATAAGGGCAGCAAAATAGCCAACGCTGTCATAGTACCTGCAATGGATCAATTCAAGTCCGGCTGCCGTAATTCCGTTGAACATGGACTTATTGTATCTCCGGTAATGACCTATGACTTTATCAAACGGGTTGTACAGGAATTGAAAAGCAGGGGACAGCACTATGATATGGCCGTTTTTGTTTAAGAGTGCAGTGGCTTTTTTTAATTCTTCCGTATCGTTCTCAATATGTTCCAGCACATCGATATAGATAATGGTATCAAATGTGGTGGTCACCTTGTCAATCGTTCCGGTTTGAAGCCTGCAATTGCCCGGTAGCTCTCCTGTTCCCATTTTATTTTTTAATACCGAACTCATTGCTGGATCGGGTTCGAGCAGTAACCATTGTGCAGCCTTTCCATCATTCAACAGCAGGGTAGTGGACCCGATACCGGCCCCAACTTCCAGAACAGCTCCTTTTATGAAAGGTTGTATTTGGCGGCTGAAATATTTTTTCCAATTTATTGCATGCTGAAACAATGCCAGTTCATCGCCTTCGTATTTGAAGTGGTCGGTCATTTACTGAATAGTTTCAACCGCACCGGTATAATCTTTATAATGGTGAGCGGGAATAAATTTTCGCTGTGCCTGCGAGGAGAGGTAGAGAAATATTGTAAACATAGAAAGAAGGAAACTTTGTAAGAGGATAATCAGCATAGCGGAGGCAACAGTAGACGTCCATCCCGGAACAGCCAGATCAGTAAAAGAACGGATACCAATTAATGCCAGGATAGCCAGTAAAGAGACGCCGATCAGCATCAGGGAAAAGAGTAAGAGCCGGCTGGCAATCACCTCGATAAAAACAGCAATGGCGCCAAGCCCATGGATTAGCAGGGAGCTAAAATTCATTTTCGAGTTACCTGCATACCGTTTACCCCTGTTAGCAAGCATGGAAGAATAAGGCAAGTTGGTTTTTAGTATACCTCCTGAAATGTGACTCCATATTTCACTATAATAAACGGCTTTATCAAGCAGTGATTTAGGCATTAATAGAAAATTACCATAAGCTATTTTTTCACCGGTAAGGATCCGGAAGGCTAGTTTATAGACTCTGTAAAAAAAACGAAAGCCCGATCCTTCCTGTCTGGATTTTCGTTGAGCAAAAATAATTTGGCCGGGATGATCAACTGAGTGACGTAGCAACGCAACTGCATCCTGGGGCCGGTCTTCTCCATCGCAATCCATTACCAGCACTTTATCGCAGGATAAATTTTCTTTTATATAGGCCAACCCTATAGCGATCGCTTTTTGGTGTCCTATATTCCTCTGTAGGCGGAGGATTTGTAAGGAAAAAATAGCGGGCACTTTCACATCCAGGTTATCGGTGGAGCCATCGTCCACCACCAGGACAGTAAACCGGGTCGTTGTAAATTCTTTTACTGCCACCGCCAATTCATCCAGCAGTATATTCAACGATGCGCCATCGTTATATACAGGTGTGAGTATGATGATTTGTTCAGCCATGCCAGTGGGTTTAAAGATACAATCAAAAAGATGATAATGAAATGCCGGTATTTTAAGTAAACCTGTTTTTTAGTTTGAGAAAATAGGTTTCATAATACCGGTAACTAAACCAACTGATCGCAATGGCAGCTGCAGTTGCCAACAAAGACACGGTTATTTTTAATACAGCTCCACTGGCAAATGCTGAAATCCAGTCATTCAGCCAGGGGCTTAATACAAGATACAATGGCCAGTGAAAAATATAAAACCCATAGGATATCTTACCAAAAAATTTAAGAACCGGGATATTGAACAACAGGTTCACCAGTTTAGTTTCCTTTGTTACTGCTTCGTTTACCAATAATCCAAACATCATCGCAAAAGTGGTATAACCCGCCAGGGCCAGGTAAGGAAAACTGAAATCGTACTTGCGGTTAAGAAAAAAGAAAGCAAAATTCAACCCTGCAAAAAATAAAATAATAAAGGTCGTTCTTTGTTTCAGAAAATTCGGGCTTATCCTTTGCAACAGTGCGACCATACAGCCAATACAAATCCCATCTACCCGGGTGAAGGTATAGAGGTTGAAATAAGCCAGGTCTGCAATATGGTACGTCCATATCCAAAGCCGGAGACCAACTACTCCGGCAAGTATAAGGGTTATAAATATGAGCAGGTATTTGGGTTTCTTTATTAATAGCATCACCAAAGGCCATACAAGGTAGAATTGCTCTTCTACGGCCACCGACCAAAGATGGTTCAGCGTATTCGTTTGATCGGGATCATTAATAATGTATAACCAGTTTTGTAAAAAAGTCCAGAGCCACACCTGGTTATCCGTATAATATCCGACGTTAAATCGACTATTTAAAAGTGGTATTATGAAAAGAAATAAAATAAGGCACAAATAATAAAGGGGAAGGATCCGAAGTACTCTCCGGATATAAAAATTGCGGAAATAACCTTTTTGGCCAAGGGTTTTAAGAAGAATATCAGTGATAAGGAACCCAGACAGGACAAAGAACAGGTCAACACCAAGCCAGCCAAAAAAGAAAACGTTGATAAAGCCAAAATTGTGGTAGACAACAACTAATAAAATGGCCATACCCCTCAACCCATCCAGGGCAGGATAGTAGTGCCTGTCTGCAGATTGGCCGCCAAGTTGGGAGTGTTCAGGACTCATCAGCTATTAAAGGGGTTCATTTAACCCAATAAAGATACTCTTCTGAGTAAATACTTTCCAATCATATCAAATTCAAGATTTACCAAATCTCCTTCCAGTACCTTTTTGATATTTGTATGCTCAAATGTGTAAGGGATAATGGCAACGCGGAAACTTTTCTTCCGGGCCTCAAAAGCTGTTAGGCTGATACCGTTTACGCAAATCGAACCTTTTTCAATTACCAGCGGAGCAAATTTTTTAGAGATGTCAAACTCAAACTCCCAACTCCCTTTCTTTTCCTTTCTTTTTATACATGTTCCTGTTGTATCCACATGTCCCTGTACCAGGTGGCCATCTAATCGATCGTTTAGTTGAAGACAGCGCTCCAGATTTACAATAACTCCCTCTTTCCAGTCACCGAGGTTTGTTTTTTGAAGGGTTTCATCAATAGCGGTAATTCTGTGTTGATCTCCCCTGATTTCTTCAATGGTAAGACAGGCCCCGTTATGGCTTACGCTTTGATCTGGTTTTAGCTGTGAAGAAATGGGTGAGTGAACCCAAAAAGTCCGGTTAGAACCGTTGGAAATGATGGCTTTAATCAATCCTGTATTTTCGATGATTCCTGTAAACATGCCTGCAAATTAACGGATATCCGGCTTTTAGACGGGCTCAACTGATACAAAACCTAAGTTTTAAATCCCGGAGATTGAAATTTCAATATTTTCCCTCTATCTTTGCAACCCGAATTGAAAAATAAGGAACTAAAAAAATACCAAAGGAGGTATATAAGTTATGCTAATTATTGATTCAAAAGATTGTGAAAACATAGACAAAGCGTTAAAGAAGTACAAGAAAAAATTCGAGAAATCGAAAGTGCTGTTACAGTTGAGAGAGCGCCAGGCTTTTATCAAGCCTTCCGTAAGGCAGCGTGGTGCTGTCCTGAAAGCAATCTATAAACAGAAGATAGCCAGCGGCAAGATCGAAATTTAATTTTCAGCCGGTAATATATTTTAGAGATAGCTGCAAAGTTTTATAGCTTTGTAGCTGTCTTTTTTATTTATATGATCTTCCGGTGAATTTATGCCTGTATTAACACATCAGTCTATCCAGTCCTTTCTTGATTACCTGAAATACGAAAAAAGGTACTCTGTTCATACCCTGATCTCTTACCAAAATGATCTGCTTGGCTTTATTGATTTCTTGGAGATCTATTTTGGAGGAGTTTTGCTCCCGGACATTATCCATAGTCATGTTCGCAGCTGGCTGGCCAGGTTAAAAGAGAAAGAACTTACGTCAAAATCCATCAATCGTAAGATATCTACACTTAAATCATTTTTCAAGTATCATTTGAGAACGGGGTCAATCGAAGCCTCGCCGATGACCCGGGTGATAAGCCCGAAGAATAGCAAGCGCCTGCCTGTTTTTGTGAAAGAAGAGGATACACGGAAACTGGTGGAATCACTCCATTCTTCTACGGAAAACTGGAAGAGCCTGAATGCAAAAATGCTGATCGTGATTTTCTATGCTACAGGAATGCGCCTGAGTGAACTTATCAACCTGAAAGAGAAACAGGTTGATTTCAGCAATTCCCAGATCAAGGTACTGGGAAAGGGTAATAAGGAACGAATAATTCCCATCAGTGAGGAACTGGGAAAGAGCATCCGGAATTACCAGGAACTGAAGAAAAAAGAGTTTGAAAAGACCGATGATATTCTGCTGGTAACAGAGAAAGGGAAGAAATTATACCCAAAATACGCCTACTTGCTGGTCAGGCAGGTACTCAGCGGGGCCAGCACCTTGGATAAAAAAAGCCCACATATACTGCGGCACAGTTTTGCCACTCACCTGATGAATAATGGGGCCGATCTTATGGCGGTAAAAGAACTCCTCGGTCACAGCAGTCTCGCCTCCACGCAGGTGTACACCCACAATAGCATCGAAAAGCTGAAAGAAGTTTACCGGAAGGCGCATCCAAAAGCCTAAAAGTTTCCACTGAGCACAATAAAATATTTACAGAATTTTGTTTGGGGGAAACTCTCTTTTGTACTAACTTGAAATAGTTAGAAACGCCGGACCACTGCGAAAAATGCCGTAAGATGACCGGTAAGTTCTTTATTTATTGTTTCACTTAAACACGATGATTATGAACGTAAACATTCAATCAGTTCATTTTGATGCTGACAGTAAATTGATCGGGTATGTAAAACGTAAACTGGAAAAACTGGGCAACTACAATGACAGGATTATCCAGGTTAATGTGTTTCTTAAGCTCGACAATGTGGTGCATGCTATTAAAGACAAGATCGCAGAGATCAGGGTGCATGTACCCCGACACAATTTTTTTGTAAAATCAACCAGTAAATCATTTGAAGAGTCGTTTGACAATGCCCTCGACTCGATGGTAGCTCAAATTAAAAAAAATAAGGAACGAAAAGCCGCTTAAAAAAATCAAGACCCTGCTCTGGCGGGGTCTTTTTGTTATAAACAGTTACAAATTTTTCTTTTTGGAATTAATCAATAATGAAAATCAGAGGATATACTAAATTAATCATCCTTTTGATGCTGGCTTGTAATACGGGTAACAAGAATGTCCCGGTTGCAGGCAAGGATACAAATCCCCAAAAGGCAACTGAAAAACATAGCCTTGCCATTATCCCTTTCAAAGGAGTTGACCTTCGCCTGGTTACCGATATCCAAACCGGTTTGCGAAAACAATTGGACGTTGAATGCACAACTCTTGATGAAGTTTTATTACCGGATTTCGCTTTTTATAAACTCCGTCAACGGTATATTGCCGACAGCCTGCTGGTCTTTCTTTGCAGCATCAATAATAAACGATTTGAAAAGGTAATCGGTGTAACAGTAAAAGATATTGCAACCCGGAAAGGGGATATTGAAAACTGGGGCATATTGGGCCTGGGCAGTTGCCCCGGCGAATCCTGCGTGGTTTCTGCGTTCCGGGCAGGAAGAAATAAAGTAGGGTATAAAATTTTTTTGAAGCGGATGACAACACTTTCACTTCATGAACTAGGGCACACCTACGGTTTGCTGCATTGCCCGGTAGATACCTGCCTGATGAAAGATGCAGCAGGTAAAATGAACCTGGATGATGCTGATGTATATTGTAGTGGCTGCAGAAGTCAGCTTCGTAGCAAGGGCATTGTGAAATAGGCGGTAAGTTTTCAATCAGTTATTCACAACTCCCTGAAAACAAGTAAAAAAATCTTGAGCAAAATTTTTCCGATTATCAAATTCCCTTACCTTTGCCTTCCCAAAAATGGGGCTAGTTCTTTATTGGGTATAAACAAGCCGAAATAGCTCAGTTGGTAGAGCATCCCGATTCGGATCGGGAAGATCGCTGGTTCGACACTACCACTGTTTTATCGAGGTAAAATGAAAACGCCGAAATAGCTCAGTTGGTAGAGCATCCCGATTCGCATCGGGAAGATCTGTGGTTCGACACTACCACTGTTTTATCGAGGTAAAATGAAAAAAGCCGAAATAGCTCAGTTGGTAGAGCATCCCGATTCGGATCGGGAAGATCTGTGGTTCGACACTACCACTGTCTTATCGAGGTAAAATGAAAAACGCCGAAATAGCTCAGTTGGTAGAGCAACTGATTTGTAATCAGTAGGTCGCTGGTTCGACTCCAGTTTTCGGCTCAATAGTTTGACTAATTGGGGGCAGATGGCCGAGTGGCTAAAGGCGACAGACTGTAAATCTGTTCTCTCACGAGTACGTTGGTTCGAATCCAGCTCTGCCCACTTTTTCGATTTGAAGATGAGTCAATTTGAAGATTTAAAAATGGCTCATCAAAAGAGTTCTTTGTTAATAATGGTGAATATTTGAGAAGGGGTTAATTGTCAAATTAATTCATTTTCAACAATTCAAATTAACCAGCGGAAGTAGCTCATTTGGTAGAGCGGTAGCCTTCCAAGCTTCAGGTGGCCGGTTCGAGCCCGGTCTTCCGCTCCATTTCGATAATGCCTGCGACGGCAGTTGAAAAGCCGTTGTAGCTCAGTGGTAGAGCATCCCGCTGATAAGCGGGAAGGTCGTGATGAGAAAGTTCTTTTGAAAGTGAGAAAAATAAATGCTCTAAAGCTATATCAGCCGTTGTAGCTCAGTGGTAGAGCACTTCCTTGGTAGGGAAGAGGTCGTGAGTTCGATTCTCACTAACGGCTCCTTGTTTGACGGTCTCCGTCTGACAATTCGAAAACCGGGAGATTCCTCAGGATTTGAAGACTGCCGTATAGTGAACAGGATGATGAAGTGTACGACGTAAGTAAAGCCTATATCCGCCAAATGGCGGAAGTCAGCCTCATAATAAAAACAACATTAATCAGTAAAAACACAATTTAAAACCGATAACATGGCAAAAGAGAACTTTAAGAGGGACAAACCCCACGTAAACATTGGCACGATTGGTCACGTTGACCATGGTAAAACCACTTTGACTGCAGCAATTACAGAAGTTCTTTCTAAAAGAGGCCTTGCGACAGCCAAAAAATATGATGATATTGATGGAGCTCCTGAAGAAAAAGAAAGGGGTATTACGATCAATACCGCTCACGTTGAATATGAAACTGATACCCGTCACTATGCTCACGTTGACTGCCCTGGTCACGCTGACTATGTGAAAAATATGATCACTGGCGCTGCCCAGATGGACGGCGCTATCCTGGTGGTTGCCGCTACTGACGGTCCTATGCCACAGACGAAAGAACATATCCTTTTAGCCCGCCAGGTAGGTGTACCTACAATGGTAGTGTTTATGAATAAAGTTGACCTGGTCGATGATCCTGAATTGTTGGACCTGGTTGAAATGGAGATCCGTGATGAGCTGACTAAACGTGGCTTTGACGGTGAAAATACTCCTATCATTAAAGGTTCTGCTACCGGCGCTTTGGCAGGTGATCCAAAATGGGTTGGTGCGATCAATGAATTGTTGGATGCTGTGGACAGCTATATTCCATTGCCTCCCCGTCCGGTTGATCTTCCATTCCTGATGTCTGTAGAGGATGTATTCTCTATCACAGGTCGTGGTACTGTTGCTACTGGTCGTATCGAAAGAGGTCGTATTAAAGTAGGTGAAGGTGTTGAGATCGTAGGATTGACCGATGCCCCGCTGACTTCTACCTGCACAGGTGTAGAAATGTTTCGCAAATTGCTGGATGAAGGTGAAGCCGGTGATAATGCTGGCCTGTTGCTCCGTGGTATTGAGAAAACCCAGATCCGTCGTGGTATGGTAATCTGTAAGCCCGGTTCAATCACCCCGCATACTGATTTCAAATGCGAAGTGTACGTACTGAGCAAAGATGAAGGTGGACGACACACGCCTTTCTTCCAGAAATACCGGCCTCAGTTCTACTTCCGTACTACAGACGTAACAGGAGAAGTGGAATTGAATGCAGGTACTGAAATGGTTATGCCTGGTGATAATACTTCACTGACTGTGAAGCTGATCCAGCCGATCGCAATGGAAAAAGGTTTGAAATTTGCGATTCGTGAAGGTGGCCGTACAGTAGGTGCCGGACAGGTGACTGAAATTTTGAAATAAAACCCCCATCTCCTAAAGGGGAGCCGGGTGTATAAGATATACAAAGTACCTTTGGTAGTCAACCATTGGTACTTTGTTGTTTAAAAAGTTCTTTAATTTTTTTATATTTTCCTTTTCCCTCTTTCGGGGATAGGAGGTATACGGGCATGGTGCAACGGTAGCATACGGGTCTCCAAAACCTTTGATCTAGGTTCGAATCCTAGTGCCCGTGCAGAGTAATTTGCACAATTGGTCCATAGTGGATCCCGCAACATTAAAAACAGAAAAAATGAACAAGATCGGTACGTATTTTAAAGAGTCGTATAAAGAATTGACAGAGAAAGTTAGCTGGCCTACCTGGCCCCAGCTTCAGCAATCTACCATGATCGTGCTGGCGGCTACCCTGATTCTTTCCTTTATCGTGCTGGGTATGGACTATGTATTCGGCAACGGGTTGAAATTTGTATATGAGCTTTTGAAATAAGTAATAATGGAACCAACAATAAACACAGATAACATACAACAGGAAACCACGAAATGGTTTGTGCTCCGGGTTGTAAGTGGTAAGGAAAAAAAGGTAAAAGAATACCTGGATAAAGAAGTATCCCGTGGTGGGTGGGAGCAGGTGAAGCAGGTTTTTTTACCCGTAGAAAAAGTATATAAAGTAGCGAATGGTAAAAAGGTAATGCGGGAAAGAAACTACTATCCCGGTTATGTGATGATTGAGATCGCCAATGGTAAACTATCTGATGACTTAAGGGATATCATCAAGAATACGACCAACGTAATCCATTTTCTGGGGAAAGAGAACCCGATCGCTTTACGCAAAGCAGAAGTAAATAAGATGCTGGGTAAAATGGATGAAATGGCCGAAGCTGGCGGTGTGAGCATGAGCGAGCCATTTATCGTAGGCGAAACCATCAAGATCATTGAAGGGCCATTTAATGACTTCAATGGTGCCATTGAAGAAGTGAATGACGAGAAGAAAAAACTGAAAGTGACCGTTAAAATATTTGGCCGTTCGACACCTGTAGAACTCAATTACATGCAGGTAGAGAAGATCAGCTAGCCTATAAAAAGCATTTCATAAGCCATTGGTCATCCAGCCAATGGCTTTTTTTCGTTAATAGGGTAAGCCTGCTGACAAATAAAAGCTTTTCAGGCTTGTAACTTTATGCATCATTTATTAATTACCCTATCAACTCGAGCTATGAAATTCATATACACTACTGTCATCTTAAGCCTGTTGCTCTTTTCCTGTAATAAGTACGAAACAAATGTTACGGCTATTTCGGAAGCAAGGTATGAGATCACGATAACGGGAAAGTGGACTTCTCCCAACTTTACTGTACCGGGCGGGGCCCATTATACCGTGTTTGCCGGGATGGTGCATAATACCCAGGCTTCTATGTGGAAAGCAGGCAGCAATGCCAGTCCGGGTACTGAGCTATTGGCAGAGAATGGTAATGCCACTATCCTTTTGAATGAAGTGGACTCCATGATCAAAACAAAGAATGCCAGTGCCCTTATATTCTTCTTACCCCCGGCTATTAACAATGGCCTTGGCAAGTCAGGAATCTATTGTAACAACAATTATTCAGTGGTTAGTTTTGCCTCTATGCTGGGGCCCACTCCTGATTGGTTTGTAGGAATTAGTGGGCTAAACCTCTACAACGGTATTCAATGGGTCAGCGATACAACAATCAACCTCTATGCCTATGATGCAGGTACAGAGGAGGGGGATGTGCTGGGCTATAACAACCCGGCGAGTATGCCACAGCAAACGATCCACCTGCTGGAGGCTTCCCGGGCAACGGCATTGGCGAATGGAAATCCCATTTTGGCACCCATCGCTACGGTTAGATTTACACGCCAATAGGGATTACATTTGGACTGCTAATCGTTAAAAAAGATCGCCAAAACCTTTGCCTGTACACAGTTTCCCCTTATCTTTGGCGCCCCAATTAGTTCTTTTTATCCGCCAAAGCGCTTGCGCAGGCGGGTCTGTCACCCGAACGTATTGACAGTCAATTGAATCCGATAATTATCGGAATGGGAGACTAAGTAGAAATCCTTTGATAAACTCAGGATGACAAAAAGGTCGTTAACACCAAAAAGATTAAAATGGCAAAAGAAATCAGCGGCTTTGTAAAGCTGCAATGCAAAGGTGGACAGGCTAACCCCGCACCTCCGATCGGTCCGGCTTTAGGTTCCAAGGGTATCAACATCATGGAATTCTGTAAGCAGTTCAATGCAAGAACACAGGACAAACAAGGGAAAGTAATCCCTGTACTGATCACCGTTTACACTGACAAGAGTTTTGACTTTGTTCTTAAAACTCCACCCGCAGCTATTCAGCTGATGGAAGCCGCTAAAATTCAAAAGGGTTCCAAAGAAAGCAATCGTGCAAAAGTTGGTAAAGTAAACTGGGAACAGGTTAAGGCTATCGCAGAAGATAAGATGCCTGACCTGAACTGTTTTACCGTAGAAAGCGCCATGAAAATGGTAGCTGGTACTGCACGTAGCATGGGCCTGAACGTAGAAGGTAAAGCCCCTTGGGAAAATTAATTAATGAACCTTCCGCCTTCGCTAAAGCTCCGGCGGACAAGAAAAAAGAATTACAATGGCATTCATCAGTAAAAAAAGAAAAGTTGTTAATCCCAAAGTGGACGGCAACAAATTATATACCTTAAAGGAAGCATCAGCATTGGTAAAATCTATTACCACCTGCAAGTTTGATGCTTCTGTGGACCTGCACATCCGTTTGGGAGTAGATCCTAAAAAAGCAGACCAGGCTATCCGTGGTACGGTTTCATTGCCTCACGGGACTGGTAAAACTAAAAAAGTATTAGTGCTTTGTCCTCCTGATAAAGAGGCTGAAGCAAAAGCAGCCGGTGCTGACTATGTTGGCCTGGATGAATATGTAACCAAGATCGAAGGCGGATGGGTAGATGTGGATGTGATCATCGCTACTCCTTCTGTTATGCCGAAGATCGGTAAACTCGGTAAAGTGTTAGGTCCAAGAAACCTGATGCCCAATCCTAAAACCGGAACGGTTACCAATGATGTGGCAAATGCAATCAGTGAAGTAAAAGGCGGTAAGATCGCTTTCAAGGTTGATAAAGTAGGAATTATCCATGCTTCTATCGGCAGAGTAAGTTTTGCACCGGAAAAAATTGCGGAGAACAGCCTTGAGCTGATCAATGCAATCCTGAAAGCCAAACCTTCTTCTTCCAAAGGAACTTATGTAAAAGGCGTGAGTATGGCCAGCTCAATGAGCCCGGGCATTACCATTGATGCAAAAGTGTTTGTTCATTAATAACTAAACCGGTCCCGATTTTATCGGGATGACAAATAATAAAGTCATGACTAAAGATCAAAAAAACGAAGTGATCGAGTTGCTGAAAGGCAAATTCTCACAATACAATAATTTCTACGTTACCGATACCGAATCGCTGACCGTAGCACAGGTGGTTAAATTACGCCGTGCCTGCTTCGACAAGCAGGTTGAAATGAAGGTGGCGAAGAACACCTTAATTAAAAAAGCTCTGGAATCACTGGATAGTGAAAAATACGCAGGTGTTTATGATTCATTACATAAAGTAACAGCGCTGATGTTCTCAGAAAATCCCAAGGACCCTGCGCTGATCCTGAGTTCTTTCCGTAAGGCAACCAATGGTGAAAGACCTGCGTTAAAGGCGGCTTTCATTAATGGAGATATATACACTGGTGATAACAGCCTGAAAGCGCTGACACAGATCAAGACGAAGAATGAATTGATCGGCGAAGTGATCGCCTTGTTGCAATCGCCTGCCAAACGTGTATTGGCAGCCTTATTGCACCATCACGAGCAAAAAGCGGGTGGCGCAGAAGTGGCAGCAGTGGCTGAATAAGCATCATTAAATTCAAAATAATAACTCGCAACCCCAAGTGAGTCTAATTACTCCCCTTTAGGGGATGGGGTAAACAATTTTTTTAAACTCCGTCGGAGCTAATTAAAAGCGGTGAAGACGGGAAAAATGTAAATCAAATGGCAGACGTAAAAGCATTAGCAGAAGGCCTTGTAGCCTTAACAGTAAAAGAAGTACAGGAATTAGCTGACTTCTTAAAATCAGAATACGGTATCGAACCAGCAGCAGCAGCAGTTGTAATGTCTGGTGCTGGTGATGGACCAGCAGCGGCAGCAGAAGAAAAAACAGCTTTCAATGTAGTATTGAAGAGCGGTGGTCCTTCTAAACTGAGCGTAGTGAAGATCGTAAAAGATCTGACCGGTTTAGGTTTGAAAGAAGCAAAAGACCTGGTTGATGGTGCGCCGAAGAACATCAAAGAAGGTGTTTCTAAAGCAGAAGCTGACGAGATCGTTGCGAAGTTGAAAGAAGCAGGTGCTGATGTTGAGATCGCTTAATTTCTTTTCTGAAATAAATCTTGAAAACCCTTTGCTTTTGCAGAGGGTTTTTTGTTTAACGATATTGTAACGGCAACTTTTTTATTTTAGTGAAAACAATTCATGAAACTTTTATTTCTGATGGGGCTACTTCTTTTTTCGTGTTTGACCTTCGGACAAAATGAATTTGAAAAGCAATTGGAGTCAATAATAAATGACTCAGGTAATTGTTTCAAGAAGTTTAAAAGGGATTTCAATGGATTGCAAAATAAAGACTCAGTTTTTAGTTCGACTACTCAACTTTAGCATACAATTAAAAATGATATCCTGATTACTGAGGATATGTGTATGTATAGGGCAACTATAAGAGATTCTTTAAAAGTGAAGAATGGAAAAAGACTTGTTGATGAATGGAAAGAAAAATTCAACTTTCTAACAAGAAGTGGGTTTAATGTACAAGAAATTAAAGTCGTTAAATGGAATCCTGCAATTTATGGTTATTCATTTAAAAAAAATAATTGTACCGTGTCTATTTGCCTATTTCCCTATAATGAAAACTCCTCTATTTATTGGATAAGTCTCGATATTGATTTATTGGATGAAAATAAATTATTGAAAGATTCTAATTAGAAAGTTTTATGTATGGTGTTATGCTGCGCCATGGTGCGTGAGACACGCACCATGGCAATACATATACCGAATAATTATTTAAACCCTTCACATTGCGGAGGGGTTTTTTATAACAATGTTGTAGGTTTATTCAGTACGAGACATGTTGACCCACCGTTCTTGCATGTTGACCCACCCCGGAAAGTTATGGTTGCGGATTTGTGCAACCGATATTCTTGCATGCTGACCCACCCCTGCTGTATGCCCGTGCGTTTTTCTGCGGTCGATATTCTTGCATGTTGACCCACCCCGGCGGGTAAACTCCAGGGTATTTTAGTCTTTCTTTTGCCTTGGTGCGTGTCACACGCATCAAGGCAAAAGTCGGAAAAAAGTGCGGTGAATGGTTGAAAGCCCGGAGGGCATATAGCTGAAATACTAGCATTTTTTAAACCAGGTTGCAGCAATCATCGCATTTTGCAATACCGTTTCATTTTTCAATTGTGAGATAAGGCAGCATCTTATTATAGATATCATCGGTTATTATCATGATCTTCTTAAGGTCTTCCACTTTCCCAAAAGCCCCGTGCTGATCCCTGTAAGCAATGATCGGGTTGGCGAGATTCCAGCGGATATACGGATGTGCTTTTAATTCTTCCAGTGTTGCGGCATTGATATTGATTTTCCGGATCGATGTGTTCTCCAATTTCAACCATTGCATTATTTTCTGAAATGTTGAATCAGGCAAACCAAATGTTTCGCCCACCTGGTTAATGGAATAGAAGCCACCCAGTTTATCCCGGAAATTGATAATTCTGTTTGCGAGTTTATTTCCAATTCCTGGTAAGGCGATGAATGCCGTGGTATCGGCTGAATTAATATCAATGACGGAATAGCGGCCCGTGAATGTTTTTGGAGCTTTATTTTCAACAGGCGTTTTATCAAAGTCTTTATAGCTATTGGTCTCATACGATGATTCAATTTTTATATAAGGAGCTATCCTTTCATACTCGTCTGGAAATAAACCATAGATCTGTTGCAGGTCTTCCGGCTTCCTGAATTGACCACCTTTGGCCAGATAGTTCTGGATTGTACGAATGGTTTTTTCCCGGAGCCCTAATTTTTGCCAGCCCTCAGTTGATAAACTATTAGGGTCAAAATTGAATAATTCCCTTTTTGGTTTAGGGTTGTAGTTTCCTCGGGAACGGTCATATTGATAGGCGGTGCTGTTATCCTCGTCCCTTTTGCCAAAATGCTGTTTGGTAAAAGTTTCCTGCAATTCTATCTTTTTGATAGCCGCAAACCAGCTGGTATCAGTTACAGGGGGTTTTGAACCGGCATTATTAGAAATAAGTTCGGGCAGGAAGAATATACCGGTTACCAGCACCGCCAGAGAAATGATCGCAATCCTGTCCCTGCGGGTGAAATCGAAGTAATCTGCTGCAAATTTTTTCATGCCCATAAACTGGGTTTTAGAAGCACAAAATAGTTCATCCCGGCAGCCCGGAAAATGGCCAGTTAGTGGTATTTTGGCCGGGTTATTGTGAGCAAAGTTTTCTTGTTTTAGAACTATAAATCCCTACCTTTGCCATCCTTTATTTTGGCCAAATATATTTTGACATCCCAAATCATGTGTAAGTAGTTGACTTTCATAAGTTTTCATTTCTAAAAAAATGAAAGCCTGTGAGTGATTTGTATGTCCTCAACGTTGTAAAACCGGTTTTACGCATATGTCTTCAACTAAAGTGAACTCAAGAGTGGATTTCGGTAAGATCAAGCACCTGGCTGAAACACCCGATCTGCTTGAAGTACAGATTCAATCGTTTAAAGAATTTTTCCAGTTAGAAACAACTCCGGACAAACGGAATATCGAAGGTTTGTTCCGTGTGTTTAAAGAGAATTTTCCGATCACAGATACCCGGAACATTTTCGTACTGGAATTTCTCGATTATTTTATTGATCCGCCCCGCTACACAATTGAAGAGTGTATGGAACGTGGATTGACTTACGCGGTACCCCTCAAAGCCAAACTTCGTTTGAGCTGTAACGATGAGGAACACGTGGATTTCCAAACCATTGTTCAGGACGTATTCCTGGGTAACATCCCCTACATGACTCCCCGTGGTACTTTCGTTATCAACGGAGCTGAAAGGGTGGTTGTTTCCCAGTTGCACCGTTCACCGGGTGTATTCTTTGGCCAGTCGGTTCACCCGAACGGAACAAAGATCTACTCTGCCCGGGTTATTCCTTTCAAAGGAGCCTGGATGGAGTTTGCAACCGACATCAACAATGTGATGTATGCTTACATCGACCGGAAAAAGAAATTTCCGGTTACTACCTTGTTGCGTTCTATCGGGTACGAAACAGATAAGGATATCCTGGAACTGTTTGGTATGGCCGATGAAGTAAAAACAGACAAAAAAACATTAGGAAAATATATTGGTAAGCGTTTAGCAGCCCGTGTACTCCGTACCTGGGTTGAAGATTTTGTAGATGAAGATACCGGCGAAGTAGTTTCTATCGAAAGGAACGAGATCGTGATGGAAAGGGATACCGTACTGGATGAAGAAGCCATCACTACTATCTCTGAGATGGATGTGAAGAGTGTATTTATCCAGCGGGAAGATGTGGGTGGTGATTATGCGATCATCTACAATACTCTGAATAAAGATACTTCTAACAGTGAACTGGAAGCGGTTCAGTTTATCTATCGCCAGTTGCGTGGAGCAGATGCGCCGGATAACGAAACAGCCCGTGGTATCATTGATAAATTATTCTTTAGTGATAAGCGTTATGATCTTGGTGAAGTCGGTCGTTACAAGATCAACCGGAAACTGAATGTTGATCTGCCGTTACAGAAAAAAACGCTGACGAAAGAAGATATTATCCTGATCATTAAATATCTTGTTCGCCTGACCAACGGTAAAGCAGAGATCGATGATATCGATCACCTGAGCAATCGTCGTGTCCGTACCGTGGGTGAGCAATTATATGCGCAGTTCGGTGTCGGTTTGGCCCGTATGGCCAGAACGATCCGTGAGAGAATGAACGTTAGAGATAACGAAGTGTTTACGCCAGTTGACCTGATCAATGCAAGAACACTGTCAAGTGTTATCAATTCTTTCTTTGGAACCTCTCAATTATCACAGTTCCTTGACCAGACGAACCCGCTCTCTGAAATAACGCACAAACGTCGTATCTCCGCACTCGGGCCAGGTGGTTTGAGTCGCGAAAGAGCAGGTTTCGAGGTTCGTGACGTACACTATTCTCACTACGGTCGTCTATGTACCATTGAAACACCAGAAGGTCCGAACATTGGTCTGATCTCTACCCTTTGCGTACATGCGAAGATCAATGATATGGGCTTTATCGAAACGCCTTACCGTAAGGTACACGAGGGTAAGGTAAACATGAAAGAGCTGACTTTCTTAAGTGCAGAAGAAGAGGACCTGGCAAAAATCGCCCAGGCTAATACGGTATTGGATGAGAAAGGAAACTTTGTAGAAGATAAGATCGTTAGCCGCGAAACAGGCGACTTCCCGATATTGGAAAGAAACGATGTGCAGTTTATGGACGTGGCTCCGAATCAGATCGTTGGTTTGAGCGCTTCATTGATCCCATTCCTTGAGCATGATGATGCCAACCGTGCACTGATGGGATCAAACATGCAACGTCAGGCTGTACCATTACTTCGCCCGGATGTGCCGATCGTAGGTACAGGTTTGGAAGGCAAGGCAGCAAGAGATGCCCGTATCCAGATTCACTCCGATGGTAATGGTGTGGTAGAGTTTGTTGATGCTAACGAAATCCACGTTCGTTATGACCGTGATGCTGAAGAAAAACTGGTAAGCTTTGAAGATGACCTGAGAATTTATAGACTCACCAAATTCATCAAAACCAATCAGGAAACCTGTATCAACCTGAACCCTGCTGTAAAGAAAGGCCAAAAGGTGAAAAAAGGAGATTTCTTAACGGAAGGATACGCTACACAAAATGGTGAGATCGCCCTGGGTAAAAACCTGAAAGTGGCATTCATGCCATGGAAGGGTTACAACTTCGAGGATGCGATCGTTATCAGTGAGCGGGTGGTAAAAGAAGATATGTTCACTTCTGTTCACATCTCAGAATATGAACTGGAAGTAAGAGATACTAAACTGGGTGAAGAAGAACTGACGCCGGATATTCCTAACGTTTCTGAAGAAGCCACTAAGGATTTGGATGAAAACGGTATCATCCGTATTGGTGCCCAGGTAAAAGAAGGTGATATCTTAATTGGAAAGATCACTCCAAAAGGAGAATCTGATCCTACTCCGGAAGAAAAATTATTGCGGGCCATCTTCGGTGATAAAGCCGGTGATGCCAAAGATGCTTCATTGAAAGCACCAAATGGTGTGGAAGGTGTGGTGATCGGCAAAAAATTATTCCAAAGAGCCAAGAAAGATAAGAATGGCAAAGTGAGAGAGAAAGCAGCTATTGAGAAGTTGGAGAAAATGCACGAAAAGAATGAAAATGACCTGATGGAAGTGTTGCTGGAAAAGCTGACAACACTACTCGCCAGTCATACTTCTGCCGGTGTAGGTAACAACTTTGGTGAGATACAAATTGGTAAAGGGGCGAAGTTCACGGAGAAAAACCTTCGTGGTCTTGACTATGCCAATATTAATCCGCTGGGATGGACTGCTGACAAGAAAGTCGATGACCAGATCAATACCTTGTTGCACAACTATAATATCAAGTTCAACGAAGAGTTGGGCCGGTATAAAAGAGAGAAATTCAACATTAGTATTGGTGATGAATTACCTGCTGGTGTATTGAAGCTGGCTAAGGTTTACCTCGCTGTTAAGCGGAAGCTGAAAGTGGGTGATAAAATGGCCGGACGTCACGGTAATAAAGGTATCGTAGCCAAGATCGTTCGTCAGGAAGATATGCCGTTCCTCGAAGATGGAACACCGGTGGATGTGGTATTGAACCCATTGGGTGTACCAAGCCGGATGAACCTGGGACAGATCTATGAAACGATCCTTGGATGGACCGGTGAAAAACTGGGACTGAAATTCTCTACGCCGATCTTTGACGGTGCTACCGTTGACGAGATCGCCGGATACTGCAAGGATGCCAACATCCCGATGTATGGTCACACTTATCTCTATGATGGAGAAACCGGAGAACGTTTCCACCAGAAAGCAACAGTAGGAATAATCTATGTTATCAAATTACACCATATGGTGGATGACAAGATGCATGCCCGTTCGATCGGACCATACAGCTTAATCACACAACAACCATTGGGTGGTAAAGCCCAGTTCGGAGGCCAGCGTTTTGGTGAAATGGAAGTGTGGGCACTGGAAGCTTATGGGGCATCGAATATCCTGCAGGAGTTACTGACCCTGAAATCGGATGATATTATCGGCCGTGCAAAAACCTACGAGGCGATTGTAAAAGGTGAGAATATCCCGAGACCAGGTGTACCGGAATCCTTCAATGTATTGGTGCATGAGCTGAGAGGTCTGGGGCTTGATCTGAAGTTCGAATAAGAACTCATCACCCGGAACTATTTCAATCGGTAACAAAATTTAAAAGAAACTAGAAACAATAATTGGCTATGAAAAAAGAGAATCGTCCACAAGCGGCTTTTTCGAAAATTACCATCGGCCTGGCTTCCCCGGATACCATCCTGGAAAGAAGCTATGGTGAAATATTAAAGCCGGAAACGATCAACTATCGTACGTACAAACCTGAAAGAGATGGTTTGTTCTGCGAAAGGATTTTTGGCCCGGTAAAAGATTATGAATGTGCCTGCGGTAAGTACAAACGTATCCGTTATAAAGGGATCGTTTGCGACCGTTGCGGTGTGGAAGTAACAGAGAAGAAAGTGCGTCGTGAAAGAATGGGTCACATCAAATTGGTGGTACCTGTAGTTCATATCTGGTATTTCAAATCATTGCCGAATAAAATTGGTTACCTCCTCGGCGTAAGCTCCAAGAAACTGGAGACGATCGTTTATTATGAACGCTTTGTGGTGATCCAGTCCGGTATCCGTGCAGACAAAGGACAAAATCCCGGTGATCTTTTAACAGAAGAAGAATACCTGGATATTCTCGATACTTTACCAAAAGATAACCAGTACCTGCCGGATGATGATCCGAATAAGTTCATCGCCAAAATGGGTGCTGAAGCGGTACACGATATGTTACAACGTATCGATCTGGATCAGTTATCATTTGATTTAAGAAATGCTGCGGCTACTGAAACTTCACAACAACGTAAGGCAGATGCTTTAAAGCGGTTGAGTGTAGTGGAAGCTTTCCGTGATGCGAATACAAGAATCACTAACCGTCCTGAATGGATGGTTATGCAATACATTCCGGTTATTCCGCCCGAACTGCGTCCCTTAGTGCCGTTGGATGGTGGTCGTTTTGCATCTTCTGATCTGAATGATCTTTATCGTCGTGTTATTATCCGTAATAACCGTTTGAAAAGATTGTTGGAAATCAAAGCACCTGAAGTAATTCTTCGTAACGAAAAAAGGATGCTGCAGGAAGCGGTTGATAGCTTATTTGATAACAGCCGTAAATCAAATGCTGTAAAAGCAGAAGGTGGACGTGCATTGAAATCATTGAGTGATGTATTGAAAGGTAAACAAGGTCGTTTCCGTCAGAACCTGTTGGGTAAACGTGTTGACTACTCTGGTCGTTCGGTTATCGTGGTAGGTCCTGAATTGAAACTGCATGAGTGCGGGTTACCAAAAGATATGGCGGCTGAATTGTTCAAGCCATTTATCATTCGTAAATTAATCGAAAGAGGTATCGTAAAAACAGTGAAGTCTGCAAGGAAACTGGTAGACAAGAAGGAAGCTGTGGTTTGGGATATCTTAGAAAATATTTTGAAAGGGCACCCGATCATGTTGAACCGGGCTCCAACGCTTCACCGTTTGTCGATCCAGGCTTTCCAGCCCAAATTGATCGAGGGTAAAGCGATACAATTACACCCATTGGTTACCACGGCCTTCAACGCTGACTTTGATGGTGACCAAATGGCCGTACACGTTCCGTTGAGCCATGCGGCTGTATTAGAAGCACAGTTGTTGATGCTGGCTTCTCATAATATCCTGAATCCGCAGAATGGTACACCTATTACCCTTCCTTCACAGGACATGGTACTCGGTCTGTATTATATCACCAAGGGTAAAAGAACAACAGAAACTGAAATCGTTCGTGGAGAAGGAAAAGCTTTCTACTCAAACGAAGAAGTAATTATTGCATACAATGAAGGTGTTATTGATATGCATGCCTGGATCAAAGTGAAAGCTAACATCCGTAACCAGGATGGTTTGCTGGAACATAAATTGATAGAGACAACTGTTGGTCGTGTAATATTTAACCAGCATGTGCCAGCAGCAGTAGGTTTTGTAAATGCTCTGTTGACGAAAAAGAATCTTCGTGAGATCATTGGTGATATCATTAAGATTACTAACGTTCCCAAAACAGCGAAGTTCCTCGATGATATCAAGACTTTAGGATTTCGTACGGCCTTCCAGGGTGGTCTGTCATTCAGTATTAATGACCTGATTATTCCTGATACCAAGGAAGAAATGCTGGATAATGCCAAAGTTGAAGTGGATGAAGTGTGGGATAGCTACAATATGGGTCTTATCACGAATAACGAACGATATAACCAGATCGTTGACATCTGGAGCCGTGTGGATACCAGGATCACTGAATCACTGATCCGTGAATTAGCCAATGACAGGCAGGGTTTCAACTCTGTTTACATGATGCTGGATTCCGGTGCAAGGGGTTCCAAACAGCAGATCAAACAGCTGGCTGGTATCAGGGGGTTGATGGCCAAACCAAGAAAATCTGGTTCTACTGGCTCTGAGATCATCGAGAACCCAATTCTTTCCAACTTTAAAGGAGGATTGAACGTATTGGATTACTTTATCTCTACCCACGGTGCCCGTAAAGGTCTGGCTGATACAGCGCTTAAAACGGCTGATGCCGGTTACCTGACCCGTCGTTTGGTTGACGTATCACAGGATATGGTTATTACAGAAGAAGATTGCGGAACACTTCGCGGTATTGCAACTTCTGCTTTAAAAGATAATGAGGATGTGATCGAACCATTGAGCGACAGGATCGCCGGCCGTACCTCCTTACATGATGTGTACGATCCGGTTAGTGAGCAACTGATTGTTGCAGGTGGCGATGAGATTACTGTAGATGTATCCAGGAAAATAGAAGAAACAGGTATCGAGATTGTAGAGATCCGTTCCGTACTGACCTGCGAAAGTAAGCGGGGTGTTTGTGTGAAATGTTATGGTAAGAACCTGGCTTCAGGAAACATTGCGCAAAGAGGTGATGCGGTTGGTATCATTGCTGCCCAGTCAATCGGTGAGCCGGGTACACAGCTGACTCTTCGTACCTTCCACGTGGGTGGTGTGGCTGGTTCTGCATCTGTAGAATCAACATTGGCTGCTAAGTTTGATGGTACGATCCAGTTTGATGGGTTACGTACAGTTATCATTGAGAATAAAGAAGGTTTGAAAACACCAATTGTTATCGGTCGTACTGGTGAAGTTCGTATCATTGATACAAAGAATGATCGCTTACTGATCACCAATAACATTCCTTATGGTGCTACGCTGAATGTAAAAGATGGCCAGAAAGTAAATAAAGGTGAGATCGTCTGCACATGGGATCCGTTCAACAACGTAATCATGGCAGAGATTAACGGTACGGTGAAATTTGATAACGTTATCGAAGGCGTTACTTACCGTGAAGAAGCGGATGAGCAAACCGGTCACCGTGAAAAAGTGGTTATCGAAACAAGAGATAAGACCAAGATACCTTCTATCATTGTATCAGGGAAAGACGATAAGTCATACAACCTGCCAACCGGTAGCCATATCATCATTGAAGAAAGTGATGAAGTGAAAGCTGGCCAGGTAATTGTGAAAATCCCGAGGGTACTGGGTAAACTGAGAGATATTACCGGTGGTCTGCCCCGTGTTACCGAATTGTTTGAAGCAAGGAACCCAAGCAACCCTGCTGTGGTGTCTGAAATTGACGGGGTGGTTTCTATGGGTGCCATTAAAAGAGGTAACCGCGAGATCATCATCGAAGCAAAAGATGGCGTACAGAAAAAATACCTGGTGCCGTTGACAAGACAGATCCTTGCACAGGATGGCGATTTTGTTAAAGCGGGTGTTCCCTTGAGTGATGGCCAGATCGCACCATTTGATATTCTTTCTATTAAAGGTCCGTTTGCCGTACAGGAGTATGTGGTAAATGAGATTCAGGAAGTATATCGTTTACAAGGTGTGAAGATCAATGACAAACACATTGAGTGTATCGTTCGCCAGATGATGCGTAAAGTGAATATTGTTGATCCGGGAGATACAAGATTCCTGGAAGATGATCTGACTGATAAGTTTGAATTTGTTGAAGAGAACGATTATATATATGATAAGAAAGTGGTAACAGAGATCGGGGACAGCGGAAAACTCCGTGCTGGTCAGATTGTTTCACTGCGGGAGATAAGAGAAGAGAATTCGATCCTTCGCCGTAATGACAAGAAACCGGTTGAATACAGGGATGCAAAACCCGCCACTTCTTCTCCAACACTGTTGGGTATTACCAAGGCTTCTCTGGGTGTACCAAGCTGGATCTCCGCTGCTTCCTTCCAGGAAACAACGAAAGTCCTTTCATCAGCCGCTATCAATGGTAAAACAGATGATATGCTGGGATTGAAGGAGAATGTTATCACCGGTCACCCGATCCCTGCCGGTACAGGATTGAGGGAATTCGAGAATATGATCGTAGGTAGTAAAGAAGAATATGAATTGCTGCAAACGGCACGGGAAGCAATGGCTTTCGATGAAGAAGAATAAGCCGGGAATCGAAGTAAAAGAAAGGATTCACTGATGATAGGTTTAAGGAGTAAGAATTTTCTTACTCCTTAAATTTTACAAGATTGGGAGGTTTAAAAGGTAGGGGTAGCAAAAACCCTAATTATCCGTTAATCTATGCTCCTTGCTTATATTTGCCCTCCTGTTCCTGTTTAAATTTGCTTAAATAAGAGATGGAATGAAAAATGGATTGCTAATTTGGAATGTGGTACTGAGCCTCCTCGTGGGTTTTTTATTGGTCATGCAGTTTGGTGCTAAAAAAGGTAAGGCATCGGGTTCTGCAAAATCCGGTGGTGATAGTACGGACACAAACAGTGAGTTCCGCATGGCTTATTTTGAAATGGACTCTATTGCGGCCAACTTCAACCTGGTAAAAGACCTGAAGACTGAAATGAGCAATAAAGAAGCGGCCATCACTGCAGAAATAGAGAACCGTACCAAAGCCCTGCAGCAGAAATTTAATTTCTACCAAAATAAAGCACAGGCCGGCAACCTGTCGCAGGAACAATCCGATGCGGCCAGCAAAGAGATGAAGGATATGGATGATGAAATGAAGAGCCGTAAACAACAGCTTGACCAGGATTACAATAATTATGTAATGACCAAGCAAACTGAGATCAAAACAAAAATAGAAGACTTCCTGAAAGAGTATAATAACTCAAAAGATTACTCCTATATCGTTTCCTACGAACAGGGTTTGTTTTATTTCAGGGATACAGCGTATAATATTACGGCCGATGTGGTGAAGGGGTTGAACGAAAAGTTCAGGCCCGTAAAAAAGAATTAATTCGTTTTAAATAACCAGTCGTCCTTTCGAAAACGAAAGGACGTTTTTGTTT